>CADFRV010000131.1 GCA_902836725.1 Muribaculaceae bacterium | reverse complement strand
CAAGACCACCCCTTTGACAATAGGACAATTTTATAACGTCAGGATAACAGAGGCACTCCCCTTTGAACTGATCGGTGAGATCCATGACTCAAATAACGCGCAGTAATACACTTTGAAATGTTGCCAGAAGCTACTGTTCGACATATTGATCTCGCCATCAGACAACATCGCTCATTCGCATTGGCGCTCATGCCGGGAAGTGAACTCCCCTTATGGTTTGAAAACGGAACATGCCGGGAATTATCTCCCGATGGTCCGTTGACAGATACGCCATATTCCTTCGAATTCTCACCCTGGCTTGGAAAGTTCAGCGGAAGGGGGATCATCGGAAAGATGCCTGTGGTTTCGGAAGAAATGGATGTACAGCTCCGGTCCACCTCTAAAGAAGAATACCTCAAAGCTGTTACCGACGTCATATGCCAGTGTCGTGAACGGGATGGTAAAACTGTATATTCCAGAATCATTTGCGGGATGACTGCAGATGATGGCCGTACCGGATGGGGCAAGATAGCACATCGTTTTTTCAGCCGTTTCCCTTTGACATTCAGGTTCATGTTTTACACTCCTGGTACCAAAGGATGGATGGGAGCGACACCGGAGCTATTGCTTGAATTTGACAAAATGACCGGGGCATTCCATACTGTTGCTTTTGCCGGTACACGCAAAGCGAATGGTTCACATCAATGGGATGCCAAAAATATACATGAAAATCGGATAGTGTCAGATTACATCCTGTCAAAACTGAATGAGATCGGTATCAAGGCCACTGCTTCCGAACTTTCCACCGTAAATTACGGATCGATAGAGCACCTCTGCTCACATATTGAAGGTATAACGGGAACAGGTCGTTTGTCAGAAATAATCGACGCTATCAATCCTACCCCCGCATTATGTGGTTTCCCTAAACAGTCGGCTATTGACGATATATGCAGGTTCGAGCGACATAAACGCCATTGCTATGGTGGTTTTGTCGCTGTCAATGGACATAATACGTATAATGCATATGTGAATCTCAGATGCGTGCATTTCGATGATACGAAATATGCCATTTATGGCGGAGGCGGCATAATGCCGGAGTCAATACCACTTTCCGAATATGAGGAGACGGAAGCGAAAACCTCATTTCTGCAAACTCTGTTGGGACATTGCGGTTGACATGTGTCAGAGGCCATAATCAGCACTCGTTTTTGCACAATTTTAATGCGATCAATGTTTTATATGTATGGACAATCTTAATATTACATCCAAGGATAATCTGACAGAAGATAATTCTCCTGTCATTGCTCCATCTTATAAACTTGGAATCGCATTGAGTGGCGGCGGTGCGCGAGGATTCGCTCATGCCGGTGCGCTGAAAGCGCTTGAAGAAGCCGGGTATAAACCAGATGTGATCGCTGGTGTGTCGGCTGGTGCTATCGCGGGAGTGCTATATGCGGCGGGCTTGCCGCCACAGGAAATACTCGTTTTGTTTTCTAAACTTAAATTCACAGACTTTTGCACACTAAGTTTAAAGAATGGAGAAGGGGTCTTTTCACTTAATAAATTCAAACGTTTTATCGAAAGGATAATCGGTGTTAGCCGATTAGAGGATCTTAAAATCCCATTATACATCGGTGCCACAGATCTTGACAAAGGAGTTCCCGCGGAGTTTCATGAAGGGCCTGTGGGCGAACGTGTCATAGCTTCCTGTAGTATCCCAATTGTATTCAATCCGGTAAAGATCGACGGGACACACTATGTTGACGGTGGTGTCCTCAGGAACCTGCCGGCATGGATCATCCGTGATAAATGTGAGAAACTTATAGGTGTGAACTGCTCTCCACTCAATTGCTTCAGATACAAGAAATCGTTCTTCGAGATAGCGATGCGCACATATAACCTGATGGCAAAATCCAACCAGTATGACGACATGGAAATGTGTGATCATGTCATCATCACTCCGGAACTTGCCGGTTATCAGGTTTTCAATCTCAAAGATATAAATAAAGTGTTCCTGAGCGGGTATGCTGCCGCACACAGGGCAATAAAAGATTGGGAATCAAACACAAAATAGAAACATTATTGAACTGATTGCAATAAAGCGATGAATAAACTGGATACTGACAACAACGAAATAAAACCGCAGTCTGTAGTACGTCACTCGCATGTTCCCAGACATTCGGTAAAGCCGGTGATATACCAGATGTTGCCGAGACTGTTCGCCAACATGACTGAGAATTGCGTACCTGATGGAGACATTCGCCAGAATGGGTGTGGCAAACTCGACGATATAACAGATACGGTTCTCGCTGAAATCCGTAATCTGGGAGTGACTCATATCTGGTATACAGGTGTTATTGAGCATGCTCATGCGACCGATTATTCAGAATATGGTATCCGTCCCGACAATCCTTATATAGTAAAAGGGAAAGCCGGCTCTCCTTATGCCATAAAGGATTATTATGATATAGATCCGGATATAGCCGTTTCCGTTCCTGATCGCATGAAAGAATGGGAAGCTCTCATTGCGCGTACCCACAAAGCCGGAATGAAAGTGGTTATGGACTTTGTCCCTAACCATGTGGCACGCAGTTATAGCAGCGATGTGGCACCGAAGGGCGTTGAAGACTTTGGCGCACAGGATGACGTTACAAAATTTTTCTCCCCCTCCAATGATTTCTATTATATACCCAGACAGCTCTTTCAGCCACAGTTTCCGATAGGAGATTATCAGGAATTTCCTGCCAAGGCATCCGGCAACGACTGCTTCAATGCTTTTCCTGGCCGTAATGACTGGTATGAGACTGTAAAACTGAACTATGGCGTGGATTATGGAGACGGAAGCAGGCATTTCAACCCCATTCCCCCTGTATGGTTCAAAATGTTACGCATACTTAGGTACTGGGCATCCAAAGGTGTCGATGCGTTCAGATGCGACATGGTTTTCATGGTGCCTATCGAATTTTGGGAATGGGCGATTCCTATGGTACGTGCGCACTATCCTAAGATTCAGTTTATCGCTGAAATTTATGACGTCAATCTGTATCGCGAATTCTTGTACAGGGGACATTTCGACTATCTGTATGATAAGGTGAATCTGTATGATTCACTAAGGGCGGTACAATGTTATCGCCATTCCGCGGCAACTTTGACCGACTGCTGGCAACGGATTGATGGAATCGGTGACCGCATGCTTAACTTCCTTGAGAACCATGATGAACAGCGTTTCGCTTCATCGGAATACGCCGGGGATGCAGCCAAAGTACTCCCCTCTCTGGTGGTAAGTTCCATGATATCCAAAGCGCCGTTCATGATTTATGCCGGACAGGAACTTGGAGAAAAGGGAGAAGACGCAGAGGGGTTCAGCGGGAAAGATGGCCGTACCACGATATTCGATTACTGGAGCATACCGACTGTGCGCAGATGGCTTAACGGAGGTAAAGCTGATGGAGGCCGGCTGTCCCCTGTTGAGAAAGATTTACGTGCCGTATATAAACGCATTCTCACATTATTGAATAGCGAAAAAGCCATCAGTTGCGGAAGTTTCTTCGATTTGATGTATGTCAACTTCAATAATCCTGATTTTTCCCCGCACCGCCACTTCGCCTTCCTCCGGCATGAAGGTGACACAACACTTCTAATTGCTGTCAACTTCTCAGATACCCCTTCTACTATAAAAATAAATGTGCCTCAGCTTGCTTTCGACATGCTGGGCATCAAAGAAGGGAAACGAATGGCAAAAGAGCTTATAAGCGGACGGAAAATGAGCAAAACATTCTCCTCCTCAACTCCGTTTGCCACAGAAATCGCACCGTGGGGCGCAGTGATCTGGAAAATGAAATAAGCCATCATTAGGCTTATACCGCCTCTGAAATGATTAAATCGGCCTTCTGTGCCAAATTTTCTTGGCATGGCATACGTTGTTTGCAGAATTATGCCTAATTTTGCAGTAGATATTCATCCACATTCCTTTTATGAATTCCATGTTACCCCCAATCAAAGTTTTTGCAGGGACTAAGAGCCGCTATATGGCTGAAGAGATCTGTAACGAACTTGGCATTAAACTCGGCCAGATGAACATTCAGCATTTTGCCGATGGTGAGTTTGAAGTTTCTTTTGAAGAGTCGATCCGTGGCTGCGAAGTATATCTCGTGCAGTCCACTTTCCCAAACAGCGATAATCTCATGGAGCTTCTCCTCATGATTGACGCCGCAAAAAGAGCTTCTGCGAAATCTGTGATCGCTGTTATCCCCTATTTCGGATGGGCCCGCCAGGATCGTAAGGACAAACCGCGCGTGTCTATCGCAGCCAAATTGGTTTCGGATCTTCTCGTAACAGCAGGCGCCGACCGTGTGATCACAATGGATCTCCACGCAGACCAGATTCAAGGATTTTTCAACATTCCTGTCGACCACCTCTACGCATCGTCAGTGTTTATCCCTTACATCCAGTCTCTGAATCTGGATAATCTTGTAATCGCTACCCCGGACGTAGGAGGTGCGAAACGAGCCAACAATTATGCCAAATACCTTAATGTTCCTCTGGTACTTTGTCATAAACAGCGTGCCAAAGCAAACGTTGTGGCAAATATGACTGTAATCGGCGATGTAAAGGACAAAAATGTCATATTGATCGACGATATGGTAGATACCGCAGGCACCATCACAAAAGCTGCTGATCTTATGATCGGAGAAGGTGCAAGATCTGTCCGCGCATTATGTTCCCATGCCATCATGAGTGATCCGGCTTCGGAGCGCGTAGACAATTGCGGACTGACAGAAATGATTTTCACGAATTCGATACCTTTCAACAAAGATTGCAAGAAAGCGACTATCATTTCTGTAGCCAAGTTTGCTGACACCATTCGTCGTGTACATAACAACGAGTCGATCTCATCGCAATACCTGATCAAGTAAGATCAAATTTAGCCCTTATGCTATCAAATATCGTCCCCGCATGTGCAATGGCATGCGGGGACAATTTTGTATCATGATCTCCATTTCGTTTACATCCTGTCGGAGACATTCAGTATATCCTGGAAATCCGTGATTATATATTTTGCTTTGAAATTATCCGGAACCTCAATTGATTGCGGGTGTATGTTTCTTCCGTCACAGTCTTTTAGTTCCACTGTCGTCCATCCCATTGCATTGGGCCACCTGAAATCTTTGGCAGGATTGTCCCCAAGATAAACAAATTGTTTTTCATGGGGATTATTAGAAATCATTTTATCAAAAGGCAACCGAGTTGTTTTGTCACCACCGACCTCCGATGAGATAATGATATTTTTGGGACTTACTAAATCAAGTAATCCAAGAGCCTCGATTTTCGCACGTTGGGTCGATGATCTTCCGTCTGTTATAATCCCGATCTTATGACCGGCATTCGAAATTTTCTCCAACGTCTCCCTTACTTCCGGCATCAGTCGTATATCAGGAGTATGGGTCCGGTATATCCCAAGCATCCAGTCTACCGATGAGTATTTTGTATCAGGATGTACCTGCCAGATTCTGGCAGCCAGATTGTCCAGACCATGCCAGGTATTCTCGGCGGTTTCTAAAATATCAACCACTTCACAGGATCGCATTATATGAGCTCGCTCAAGTTCATCTGCAATAGCCCGATAGCCGGACATTACATAGTCAATTTCACGATATAGTGTATCATCAAGATCAGTGGCAAACATCCTGTTTTATTTTATATTTATTCATCAGTAGCCACTGATCGCTTCTATTATTGTATCAATGACTTTGTTTATTTCATCATCTGAGAGAATAGAGCCGCTCGGCAGGCATAGACCGCTCTCAAAAAGGCGTTCCGCGCAGTTGTCGCCGTAAAATGGGGCTTCCGAAAACACCGGCTGCATATGCATGGGGCGCCATAACAGACGTGTCTCTATACCTCTTTCCAATAAGAACACTCTCAGTTCGTCAGGAGTTCGATTTATTACAGAATGGTCTATCAATATTGTTGAAAGCCAGAAGTTGGAGTCGAACTCCGGGGTGGGATTTGTATGCACTGTTATTCCGTCGATGTCCCCGAGCCGTGCCATATACATACCGTGTATCTCCTTCCGACGCGCCACACGGTCAGGCAGCACATCCATCTGTGCGCATCCTATGGCTGCTGACACATTACTCAGGCGGTAATTGTATCCGATAGTAGTATGATAATAATACGGTCGGTTCTCGCGTGCTTGCGTTGACAGGAATTTAACTCTTTGGTCGGCGGCTTCATCCGGGCATACCAACGCGCCTCCCCCTGATGTTGTTATTATCTTGTTTCCGTTGAAACTAAGTGCGCCATATTCGCCTAACGTACCGCACATCTTTCCTTTGTACTTTGAGCCCAGGGCTTCGGCGGCGTCTTCTACAACCGGGATGCCATATCGGGAGGCTATGGCGGAAATTTCCTCCATTTTAGCCGGCATTCCATATAGATCTACTGCCACGATAGCCGCCGGGAAACGGCCGGTCTTTTTTTTGCGATCCTGTATGGCTTTTTCGAGATAATATGGGGAAATATTCCATGTGTCGTTCTCACTATCCACAAACACAGGTTTTGCTCCCTGATATATAATCGGATTACAGCTTGCTGAGAAAGTCATGGACTGGCAAATGACCTCATCTCCGCTTTTAACTCCGGCCATAATCAGACCAAGATGAATAGCGGCAGTGCCTGCGAGAGAGCCACCACGTTGGCAGTGTCAAGATATGTCTCCAGTTGTTGCTCAAAACGATCCACAAAAGGTCCGAGCGGCACAATCCAGGTAGAGTCTACCGCTTCATCAACATATGCTTTTTCTTTTCCTCCAAGATGAGGTACCGAAAGTTTTATCATTCCCATTTTTATAGCAATTATTTCAGGTTGCAAAAATACGCAAATATCTCTGCATAATAATCCGGAGCGGCTATAAATATAATCCTGAATTTTTCATGGAATTAT
>CADFRV010000130.1 GCA_902836725.1 Muribaculaceae bacterium | reverse complement strand
CTCCCGTATAGCGGGATGGTGTACGCTTATACTTGATGCTGCCAGATCCTGACTGGTTTATACCAGACTCCCGGAAAAGTGAAATAAAGTAAAAACGAAGGATATCGGAATGTTTTTTTGACAGACGGATTGATGGTATCTGAATTGATTGTCGTATCTTTGCGTGTTAAAAACCGCAGAGATACGATTTTTTTATCAAAATGCTCAGAAATATAATTGACAAAGATCAGTTGCAGGATTTGGATGAGCTTCTGGTCACTTCGCGCAATATAGTGATTACCTGCCACCTCTCGCCAGACGGAGATGCAATGGGCTCGTCTCTCGGCTTGCGTCGCGCGCTGTGGAATATGGGTAAGAAAGCCAGGGTGATCACTCCCGATACTCCTCCCAGATATCTGTCGTTTCTGCCAGGCGCGGAGGATATAGTGATTTTCTCACGTTCGGAAGAGTACGCTAAAAAACAGATGGAGAATGCCGATCTGCTTTTTTGTCTGGACTATAACGAGCCAAAACGCATAGACCATATGGAGGAAGCCATGATGGCGTCTCCTGCAAAGAAAGTGATGATAGACCATCACCTGCATCCCGATCCGTTTCCCGATGTGGTGATTTCCCATCCGGAGCAAAGTTCCACTTCCGTTCTGGTTTACCGCGTGCTTATGGCGCTTGGTCTGGGCGAATGTATAGACGGCAACTGTGCTGAATGCCTCTTTACCGGAATGATGACCGATACGGGTAATTTCTCCTATAATTCAAACGATCCGGATCTTTACGAGGTAGTAGCCGATCTCATCAGGCGTGGGATAGACAAGGATGTGATCTACCGCAAGGTTTACTTCTCCAATTCCCTCAACCGGTTGCGACTGAACGGCTATGCAATGCTCAACAATCTGACTGTATTTCCCGAACATAGGGCGGCGCTGATAACGCTGACACGCAAGGAGCTTAATGAATTCCAGTATCAGAAAGGTGATACCGAAGATCTGGTAAACAAACCGCTTACGATGCCTGATGTAGTGTATTCGGTATTCCTGCGTGAAGAGGACGGTTATGTGAAGGTGTCGTCACGCAGCAAGGGGGAGTTCCCGGTGAATCTGATGTGCAAGGAGCATTTCAACGGCGGGGGACACCTGAATGCCGCCGGGGGAGAATTTTACGGAACGATGGAGGAAGCCGTCGAGGTTTTTGGCGAGCTTATGCCTCTTTTCGACAAATATCTTCCCGCTGACAACAAGTAATTAATAATGAAAACTGACATAATGAGTTTCAAAGCCTTAAAGCCGGGACTTCCGGTGCTGGCGGTAGCTCTGGCCGGGATGTACATACTGACTACATCATGCAACGACGGCAAAAGCTACGCCGATCTTCTGACCGATGAGACCAAGGCGGTCAATACTTTCCTGGCCGACCAGAACGTGATACTTGACATCCCTAAGGATAATGATTTTATCGTTGGGGAAGATGCTCCCTTTTACCGTCTTGACGAGGAAGGTAATGTGTATATGCAGGTGCTCAGCAAAGGTGATACTGAAATGATGGCGGAAGATGACGATCTGGTATATTTCCGTTTCACACGCAGCAGTCTCTATACATATGACCCGGAAGACGGCGAGTTCTCCGAGGGATGGGGAAACTCAGAGGACCTCTCGGTAGGATCCGCGTCGTTCCGTTTCAACAACTACAGTCTGAGCACTTCGGCACAATGGGGCTCAGGGCTTCAGACACCGTTGCTGTATCTTGGGATGTACTGCCGTGTAAATCTTGTTATCAAATCGCAGTATGGTCTTAGCAACGAGATCTCGCAGGTAGTGCCGTTCTACTATTACGACGTGCGTTATTTCCCGCCGGCCTCGAGCGGAGAGTTCGATCAAGAAGAAAATAAGTAATATTTCAAGAATATAAATAAAGTTTTACAGTTTTCCATATGTCACTGATCAAATCAATTTCCGGTATCCGCGGAACCATAGGCGGTCGCCCAGGCGAAGGTCTCAGTCCCCTGGATGTCGTCAAATTCACAGCAGCGTATGCCGCGTTTATACGTAAAAGTTCGGAATGTGCATCAAATTTGATTGTGGTAGGTCGTGATGCGCGAGTTTCGGGACCGATGGTCGACAGCCTCGTGTGCGCCACTCTTAATGGCATGGGATTCGATGTGGTAAACATCGGGCTTGCCTTCACCCCTACGACAGAGGTTGCCGTGGCCGGCATGAAAGCATGTGGCGGCATAATACTTACGGCATCGCATAACCCGGCGCAGTGGAACGCGCTGAAACTCCTTAATTCCGACGGGGAATTCCTTAATGACAAGCAGGGTAAAGAGGTTCTGGCCATTGCGGAGGCTGAAGATTTTAAATTCGCGACATACGACCGTCTCGGAACCATTCTTACGGATCAGACCTGGAACAGACGTCACATCGAGCAGGTTCTCGGATTAAGACTTGTTGACCGCGATGCTATTGCCAATGCGAATTTCACTGTGGCGGTAGATGCGGTAAATTCCGTCGGCGGCATTGTAATACCTCAGCTTCTGCGTGCACTCGGTGTAAAGAACATTGTGGAACTGAACTGTGAGGCTACAGGCCGTTTCGCACATACGCCGGAACCCATTCCAGAAAACCTTACCCAGATATCTGCGCTTATGGCAGACGGCAAGGCTGATGTGGGATTTGTAGTGGATCCTGATGTGGACCGTCTGGCTATTGTAATGGAGAATGGCGAGATGTTTGTGGAGGAGTATACCCTTGTAGCTGTCGCCGATTATATCCTTCGCCATACCCCCGGTGCCACAGTGTCAAACCTCAGCAGCTCGCGTGCACTCGGCGATGTGACACGTGCCCATGGCTGTGAATATAATGCGGCCGCTGTGGGTGAGGTGAATGTAGTGACAAAAATGAAGGAAACCGGTGCCGTCATAGGTGGCGAGGGCAACGGCGGAGTTATCTATCCCGAAGCCCATTATGGTCGCGACGCTCTCGTTGGTGTGGCTCTTTTCCTGACATTGCTTGCAAAAAGCGGCAAAAAGGTCAGCGAACTCAAAAAAGAATATCCCCAGTATGCGATAGCCAAAAACAAGATCCAGCTTACACCGGATATTGACGTGGATGCGATACTGGCTGCGATGAGGGAGAAGTATTCTTCAGAAAAAATCACAGACATAGACGGAGTGAAGATCGACTTCAAGGATTCATGGGTGCATCTGCGCAAGTCAAACACCGAACCGATCATACGCATCTATGCGGAAGCGCATACTATGGAAGAAGCCGAGGCGCTCGCAGACAATGTAAAACAGGTTATGGCATCTATGGCCTGACAACCGATAAATCCATCTGTATGCGTGGCGTTGAGGCCGTCAGTCAGGCCGATGCGTCACGCATATTTTTTTCAATCATCATCTTTATGTTCGGATCAATAAAAAGGCATATGGCATATGCGGCGGCTTTCATCATGGTTCTGCTGCATTGCAATCCTGTATTGTGGGCCGGGAACAATTGGGCCTTGGTGAGGGTCTCGGTGGCAAACGTCCGCGAGAAACCCGGACATGCGGCAGAACTCGGATCACAGGTGATAATGGGCACTCCGCTGAAAGTGACCGGAAGCGAAGGCGACTGGCTGCGGATAGAGACGCCTGAAGGTTATAAAGGATATATTATCAAAAATTCGGTGCGGCTGAAATCTGATGAGGAAATGGCCCGTTGGCGTACTGCCGCAAGGGTAGCGGTAAATTCTTTTGACCAGACTTATATATACGACAGTGAGGCTGTTTCCGGGGACGGTCCGTGTGATATGCTTGCCATGCACCGTGTGACCGATGTCGTGAACGGTTCCATCTTGGAAACGGGCGCGCAGTCACCGGAGGGATTCTGCGCGGTGAGGCTTCCAGACGGAAGGGAAGGCTATATCCGGAGTGGGGATGTGGCACCTTTGCAGCAGCTTGGTGCGGCGCAGGTAAATATGGACGATGTTATCGGTTTCGCAATACGCCTGAACGGCACACCATATCTGTGGGGAGGCACATCGTCAAAATCCATGGACTGTTCCGGTCTGACTAAAATCGCTTTCCTGTCGCAGGGGGTCATTCTGCCACGCAACGCGTCGCAGCAGGCGAAAATCGGAGCACCGGTGTCGGCTGCGTCCGGGTACCGTAAGGGCGATCTCCTGTTTTTCGGAAATCCGGCTACGGGGCGTGTGAACCATGTCGGCATGTACATCGGCGACCACCGGTTTGTACATTGCGCCGGACGTGTGATGGTCAGCTCGCTCGAACCTTCCGACAAGGACTATATCGATCTCTATCTTCTCGGGGTGCGGCGTCTGTCGGAAGAGGATTTCAGACAGATGTCTGTGAATAGCCACTCATGGTATTTCTGATACCGGATATCGTTTTTGATTATAACATAGCGCCCCCGGAAACCGACTATGGCATTTTCGGGGGCGTCGCTATTGTATGTTCAGCGCATCAAAGTCTGTTGCTCTGGTAAAAGAGCAGGATGCGGTAGCGCAGCAGATATTCATAGTGCGCCTGAATCGATGAAATCTGTGTGCGGTACAGGTTGTTTTTCGCCTGTTCGAATTCATATGGGGTGGCGCGTCCGAGATTGTATTTCTCTTTTGTGGCTTCGAATGAGAGGGATGTCTTCTCAAGCGTTTCCTGAGAGGCGAAATACCTGTCACGGGCACCGCGTGCCTGGTAATATGCAAGCTGTATGGTTTTGAAGAGTTCGGATTGCTGACGGTCGAGTTCGAGTTCTGCGGAGATTTTCTGCAGGCGTGCTTTCCTCACGGAATTGCGTGTGGAGAATGCATCGAAAATAGGGATCGACAGGCTCACGCTTAGCGACGTGGATAAATTGTGACGCATCTGTTCGCCGAACGGATCGCTCTCGTATCCGCTTACTGTATAATAACTCGAGCCTACACCGGCGCTGAAATTCACTCTCGGCATATATCCGCTTTTTGCCAGCGATATGCTCTGGTCAGCCACTTTTATCCCCTGTCTCGATGCGAGAATAGAGTTATTGTGCAGCAGGGCGGCATTGAATACGGCGTCAGATGTAGGTATGATCGGTTCCCCCTCGTTCAGTGGCAGGATATCGAAACCTACGGCTGTAGGGAGCTGGAGCAAGTTCGCGAGTTCCACAAGCGCCACCTGTATGTCATTTTCAGAGTTTACAACCTGCAGTTTGTCCTGTGCCATCTGCGCTTCGGCGTCAAGCAGATCCGCTTCCGCCACTTTCCCGTCCTCTACGAGCGCCTTCTGACGTCCTACTTCATATGTGGTATGCTCAAGCTGCCGGCGTGCCGACATGCATACTTCCTTGGCGTAAAGCACCTGAAGATACTGGGTAATTACATTCAGGGTTATGTTGTCTTTCACAGCCTCATGCTCGTAAAGCAGTTTCTGCAGGTTGGACTTGGCCACTTTCAGCTGTCTGTATTCGCTCAGTCCCTGAAACAGAGGGAGATTCATGGATGCTCCCCACGACAGGTTGGAGGTATTGCGGTTCGCGTATGTGTTGGATGCGGTAAGGCCGCGTCCGAAACTTACCCCTTCGGAAGCGTTTGCGCTTACCGAAGGGAGGAATCTGTCTTTGGCTTCTGTGACAGAGAGTTCGCCGTCTGTGATATTCAGCAGGCTGTTTTTGACCGTGAAGTTGTTGCTTACGGCATATTCCACACATTGCTCAAGGCTCCAGGTCTCGGCTGACGCCAGACTACCTGCAGACAGAGCCAGGGCAAGGAGGATGCTTTTATGGATTGTTCTCATTTTTGTCTGTGAAAAGGTCGGAAACCGGTTATTTCTCGTTGATCGCGTTGCCGCGTAGTTTGCTCTCCTTTGTGAGATCGCTGTCTTTGATCTCTACCTGCAGGCCGTCCGACACTCCGATATGAACGGCAATGCGGTCAAACTTCTGGGGCTTTTCATCCCCTTTGAGAAGATATACAAAAGCGCTGTCTCCCTGATATTCCACCACACGTTCGGGCACGGAAAATACATTTTCAGCCTTTTCGAGTATCACTGTGGCGTTGGCGCTGTATCCCGCACGCAGTTTTGAGGTGGTCTCGTCGGCTGTGAGCGCTGCTTTTATTTCAAAGGTATTGGTGCCGTTTTCGTCTGTAGCTATAGGAGCTATTTTTTCTATTACCGCACCCAGATCGGATCCGTTGACAGCACCGACTGAAATGCGTGTCGGCATCCCCTCTCTCAGCAGGTCGACTTCGGTCTCGTCCACTTTCCCGACAAAGATAAGATCTGTCATGTCGGCGACTTTGGCTATGGTGGTGCCGTCGTTGAATGTATTGGCTTGTATCACAGATGTGCCGACTTTTACAGGTACTTCCAGCACGACACCGTTGACAGTGGATCTTACAAGGGTATTGGAGCCTTGGGCGTTTGTGGATGATACGCCGTCTCTTACAATGGCAAGCTGATCCTCGGCCTGTGCAAGCTCGGATTTGGCCTGATTGTAAGCCGCCTCGTCTGCCTCGAATTTCTCGCGGCTTTCATATTTTTTTTCATACAGGCTTTTGGTACGCTCATAAACGAGGCGCTGCTGCTCAAGCGTGATTTCTGCCACGCGCACACGGTTCTGTGCCGATGAAAGCTGGGCTTCGTCGGGTATCACCTTGATCTTGGCTATGATGTCGCCGGTATTTACATGGTCGCCCGCTTCCACCATCACTTCGCTGATAATACCTGAAATCTGGGGTTTGATCTCGATCTCATCCCGAGGTTCTATCTTGCCGGTAAGCACTGTGGTGCGTTGGATGGTGCTTTCCGAAGGATTTACCAGTTCATATTCCGGCTCTTTGGTTCTGGAATTAAGCAGGAGGTAGACGAACGTTCCGATAAATACGGCTCCGATCAGCACCCACATGAGGATCTTGAAAAACTTTTTCATTTTATAGTTGCGTTTTTTTAGTTGTCGTTAGATTGTATTATTTGTCGTTGAGCGCCTCCACCGGTTTTATCTTCATCGCTTTTGTGGCAGGGATGAGGCCGGGCAATGTGCCAAGTATG
>CADFRV010000129.1 GCA_902836725.1 Muribaculaceae bacterium | reverse complement strand
CCATTCCTGGTCATTAATAGAAGCCGCCAATACGTCGCGCGCCAACTGGGGCGACAGGCTCTGTGCGATCTGAAGCGGCGTAACGCCCGCTTCGAATTGTTTCACCGAATTGTCGGGAAAAGTGATGTTGATCATTTTCAATATATTGTTTATCAATAAATTGCCACCAACAACGTGGCAACCAAACAAATTATATGTATTGTCACTGGCAGTCCCGCTGCCAAAAAACGCCACAAAGTTACGACATTTTTTTGACAAAACAATTGCTTTATGCAGTCTATTTAATTAAAATTCCGCCATTTTGCTCATCTTTGAAATCTGCGTATGGTTCTGCGCCGCAAATCAGCCAGGCGGCTCCGATAACAAGGCCAATATGCACATGTTACCGGAGCCGTCAGTTATGAATTCTTTTTATTGCCGAGCGGTGTCAGAACAACGACCACGATACGGTAAGTCCTGCCATTACAATGGCCACCATCGACATCAGTTTGATCAATATGTTCAGAGAAGGACCGGATGTGTCCTTAAAAGGATCTCCCACGGTATCACCAACCACTGTGGCCTTATGCACCTCGCTGCCTTTCCCGCCGAAATTGCCTTCTTCCACATACTTTTTCGCATTATCCCATGCGCCTCCGGAGTTGGCCATGAAAATAGCGAGCACAAAACCGGCTGACAGACCGCCGACAAGCAGACCTATCACACCTGGCACACCAAATACCAGACCGGTAAGGATCGGGGCTATGATGGCAAGCAGCGACGGGAACACCATCTCGCGCTGGGCACCGAGTGTCGAGATCTGCACGCAACGTGCATAGTCAGGTTCTGCCTTTCCAGTCAATATGCCTTTTATCTCCCGGAACTGCCGGCGCACTTCTTCCACCATATGGGCGGCAGCGCGCCCCACAGCATTCATAGTCAGGCCACAGAACAGGAATGCCATCATTGAGCCGATAAACATTCCCGACAGCACCTTCGGATTCATCAGGTTTACATCAAAATAGGTCATAAAATCGGTAAACGATGCCTCATGAATCGGTTTGGACATATCGCCGAGATTGATTGCCGTCTCGCCAAGTCTTACCAGACCGATCCTGATCTCCTCTATATAAGATGCCAGAAGTGCAAGGCCGGTCAAAGCGGCTGATCCTATAGCAAAGCCTTTGCCTGTGGCCGCTGTGGTGTTGCCAAGGGAATCAAGAGCATCTGTACGGCGACGCACATCTTCTCCCAGACCACTCATTTCGGCATTACCGCCGGCATTGTCGGCGATAGGACCGTATGCATCCGTGGCGAGCGTAATGCCAAGCGTAGAAAGCATGCCTACTGCAGCTATGCCTATACCATAGAGACCCATGCTGACATTCGAGAAATCATACCCCGACGCGAGCCAGTATGACATGATTATACCGACAACCACAGCGATAACCGGAATTGCCGTAGATACCATACCAAGCCCCACACCGGATATAATCACTGTGGCCGGACCGGTTTTACCGCTTTCCGACAGCCTGCGGGTCGGAGCATAGCTCTGTGAGGTATAATACTCAGTCGAACGGCCTATCACAACACCCACAAGCAATCCGATTACTACCGACAACGATATATTTACCCAGTTCTGGAGACCGAGCAACCACAAAATCAGGAAAGTTGCGCCGATGATCAGCACAGAGCTAAGGTTTGTGCCAAGCGAAAGCGAATTGAGAAGATCTTTCATTTTCGCATCTTCGCGTGTCTTGACAGAAAATATACCTATTATAGAGAGTACTATGCCCACAGCAGCGATCAGCATCGGCGCAAGTACCGCTTTAAACTGCATGACAGTATCACCGGTAGCCATATAAGCCGCGGCTCCGAGGGCCGATGTCGCCAGTATTGAGCCACAGTAAGATTCATACAAATCCGCGCCCATACCTGCCACGTCGCCCACGTTATCCCCTACGTTGTCGGCTATAGTAGCCGGATTACGGGGATCATCTTCGGGAATGCCAGCTTCCACCTTTCCTACAAGATCGGCACCGACATCAGCCGCTTTTGTATATATACCTCCACCCACACGGGCAAAAAGAGCCTGGGTAGAAGCACCCATGCCGAATGTAAGCATAGTAGTGGTAATCATGCACAGCTTGGCAGTCGGGGTATAGGGATCCTCAGGCACAAACCAGTCAAGCACAAGATACCAGAAAGATATGTCAAGAAGGCCGAGACCGACTACAACCAATCCCATTACGGCACCACTTCTGAAAGCCACACGCAAGCCCGAGTTCAAAGATTTGCGGGCAGCGTTGGCCGTACGTGCAGAGGCATGTGTCGCAGTCTTCATGCCAAGAAAACCTGAAAGACCTGAAAAGAAGCCTCCGGTCAGAAACGCCACAGGCACCCAGGGATTCTGCAACTGGAACCCATAGGCCATTATTGAGAACAATATTACAAGGCCGAGAAACACCAGTCCGACAATCTTGTACTGTTGTTTCAGATAAGACATAGCTCCCTTGCGTACCGCAGCGGCTATTTTTATCATTCGTCGGAGTCCCCTCGCTTTCGCGCATCATCTGCCGGTAAAAGAACCAGGCCAGCAGAAGTGCCAGTACAGAAGCGGCAGGCACAATCCAGAATAGTAATTTTTCCATGATATTATAAATAATGTGAATTGATATTTCGTGCGGTTATGAGAGAAAATGCCGGTGCAAAATTATCAGAAACAGCTCGTAACATCTTGAAGTGACCTTGCAAAGTTAACATAAATATTTAATATTCCCGCGCAACATGTTTTTTATGTACGTTTGGCCCATTCTTTTTCACATAAACCGTATATTTGCACCCGCATATCAGCAGGTCGCCGCTTTCCACGAACAATCGCCATCTGGAAAACGTTGATTTACATATAGAATATGCGACACGAATATATTCAACTATAAACTTAATATCATGGCAAGAGATAGAGACAACCGCGACGTCCAGATACCATCTACGATGAGAGTGGTATTCGGAATAATAATGATAATCGTATACGTTGGGATGGGCATATTGCTGCTTATCAACTTTTTCGGATGGCAAGGAGAACTTCTCACCTGGTTAAGGTGGTGTGGGGGTATTCTCTTTATAATATACGGCATCTGGCGCGCAATACGCCAGTTCTGGGGAATAGACAGCAGTCTGTAGACTTATCGGACGCCGCGAATTGTAAAAATCAGTTCGCGGCGTCCTGTCTATTGCAAAAAAAATAAAAAAACAGGATTTTTTGATTACAGATTTGGCGAATGTTAATTTAACATTGACTATCTTTGCATAACATCGGTTGTCTGTACCCGGCAACCTTAAACCATTCGGGTATAATGTTGAGATGAAAAAACTTATATTGATATTGATATCAGCCTTATGCATCGGTTGCTTGATGCCCGCATGCAAAGGGAAAGGGAAAAAAGAGAGTCCTAAAGGCAACACCTCCACATCAGGAGTAGTTGTCATGGCTTGTGACGCTTCTTTTGAAAGTGTAATGGAACAGGAGATCGAGGTGTTTGAATATATTTATCCGTACGCGAATGTCCTTTCCTATTACCTTGACGAAAAAGCATGTGTTGATTCGCTCCTTTTCGGAAAGGCGCGTCTGGCTATTGTCTCACATGAATTGACCAAAGACCAGATCAAATTCCTGAAAGACAAGAAGCATTTCGCAAAGACAAAAAAAATTGCCATTGATGCCATAGCTGTGATCGTCAATCCTGAAAACCCAGTGGAGAACCTATCCATGACTGATCTGTCGGAGATATTGTCCGGAAAAGTTACTGAATGGAACGACCTTTACCCTTCTAAACTCGGTAAAATACAAGTGATTTTTGACCATAACGGCTCTTCAGTGGTAAAATACATGTCTGACAGCCTCCTGCACGGAGCCCCGTTTGCTGAAAATGTATATGCGGCAGAATCCATGCGCGGAGTTTTCGATGCCGTAAAAGAGCGCCGGAATGCCATAGGTCTTGTCGGAGTAAGCTGGATTTCCGCAGATTTGAAAACAGCTGAGCTTACTGCCGAGGAACGTGTCAAGACGCTTGAGGTTGATGATACGACCGCTACCACATTCACCAATGATGTAAAAGTACTCGCCATGCGTCGCGACGACTCCACTATAGCATACAAACCCTATCAGGCATACATATTCGATGGCAGTTACCCTATGTACCGCTCCATCTATATGATCAACACCGGGGCTTCCGGATCACTTGCCAACGGATTTTTTGCTTTTGTCACCTCATTCAGGGGACAAAAACTGATGATGAGCACAGGAGTGCTTCCCGCTACGGTACACCACCGCATGGTATCTGTAGACTAACAACTTCACGAAACCGCCTAAAACCGAATAAAAACTAAAATAACACATACGGATATGAAATTAAAATTAGTGGCATCCCTGTTTCTGGGATCTGCGCTCGGGCTTTCCGCCCAGGGATTCAAAGATGGTGTGGAATATTACCGCGCCGATCAGCCTGAAGAGGCAGCGATTATTCTGAACAACACACTGGGAGAAGCTGGCACTGACCAGGCTACAGCCTATTATTATCTGGGACAGATAGCCCTCCAGAACGGCGACAAGGCCGGAGCACAGGACTTGTTCAACAAAGGTATCGCCGCAAATGCCGACAATGCATACAATTACATCGGTCTCGCTTCACTCGCGCTTGCAAACGGCAATACTTCGGACGCGAACAAATATTTCAAAGATGCCAGAGGACATGCTAAGAAAAATCCCGACATTCTTACAGAGATAGCACGCGCATATTTTGTAGCTGATCCGGTAAAATACACTGAAGATATAGACAAAGCGCTTGCCGATGCGAAAAAAGCAAAAAAGAATGCACCCGCACCTTTCATTCTCGAAGGCGACCGCCTTGCAAAGACAAACGTTGGTGAGGCTGCCGGCATGTATGAAATGGCCGCCCAGTTTGACGCCGCCCTCGAGCACCCTGAGGCATACGTAAAATATGCACGCACATATTTCCCCGTAAATCCGGAATATGCGATCCAGAAACTTCAGGATCTCCTGAAACAACAGCCTAATTCCGCTCTGGCACAACGCGAACTGGCCGAGAAATATTATGACAACAACCAACTTACACGTGCCGCCGAGCAATACGAGAAATACATACAGAACCCCAACAGTTTCAAGAAAGACAAACAGCGTCTGGTAGGACTTCTTTTCTTTGCAAAACGTTACAATGAAAGCTACGATCTTGCATCTGAACTGCTGACCGAGGATCCCGGCAATTTTTATATGGAGCGTCTGCAGTTCTATAATAAGAAAGCCCTCGAACAGAAAGATGATGCACTGCAGGCAGCCGAACGCCTGTTCGCAAACCCTAAAGCCCAGCTCAACTCGCAGGACTATATCCAGTATGGCGAACTGCTTCAGGAGATAGGCAAAGATACCCTGGGTGTGGAGATGTATGAGAAAGCTGTCGCAGCAAGCCCTGAAAAGACATCTATCCTGAAAGATCTCAGCGGTGCATACTCCAATGCCAAAATGTATGACAAAGCTGCCGACGCTATGGCACAGTTCATTGATTCGGAAGGTGACAACGCCAACCCCAATGATATCCTCGCTCTCGCACGCCGCTATCAGAATCTCGCAATTTCCTATATGGAAACCGACAGCGTGGCTTCTCAAAATGCCGCAGACAAAGCGCTTATGACTATTGATAAAGTAATTGCACGTATTCCTGACAATCCCCTCGTACTCAACACAAAAAGCGATATCATACGTGTAAAGGCCATGGGTAATGTTACACCGGAAGTAGTTGCCGCTGATGAGGCAACTCTTGGTGTGCTTGACTCAGATCCTTCAAACCTTGAGAAGCGCAAGAACATCTATACAAGTGTATACGGTCGTCTCGGCAACTATTACCTGAACGGCGAAGGCAAGAATGTTGCCAAAGCAAAAGAATACTTCGAGAAATTCTATCAGCTTAGCCCCTCTGATGAGCTGCGCACTTTCATTGACGGGCTTAAAGTGGAATAAAACTGTATTGTAAAACATATTTTTTGAGACCGGGAAATTCTATCAGTTCCCGGTCTCAATGTATTTTGACCATATATGTTTCAGAATATTTTCCATACTATAGAACAACGCAAAAGCTATCGTACGTATTCGGACACAATATCGGCAAGACAGATTATTGAAAATTTCAGCAATGAAGATCTTCACCGCATTCCATCGCAGGCGAAACAACTGTTTCCGCCGGATATGATCCTTCCGGAAATAAGACTGTTGCCATTTAACAGCAGCGTCACTCCACCATCTACATATGGCGTGATAAAAGGTGCGCAGGTATATGCCGCCCTTGGGATTCCTGACAAAAACTCACGGCAAATGATGGTCGCCGGAGGCCTATTGTTTGAAAATTTCATATTGCATGCGACGGAACTCGGCTTTGCGACATGCTGGCTTGGTGGAACTTTCGGGAAATCGGAATTTCAGAGAGCATTTGAAGCGAACGGAGGCACAGGATCTGTTGAAATAGTCTCCCCCGTCGGCAACGCGGCTCCGCATATGCGTCTGAGCGAAAAACTCATGCGATCCTTTGTAAAATCTTCGTCACGTAAAAGTCTTGATTCGCTGTTTGTTTTTGAAGAAGACTGCAAAGATCTACATACCGCCTCAAACGGGCAACAGATGAAACCTAAGATAACGCAGATGCTTGAAATGATACGCTTGGCGCCCTCAAGCCGTAATTCACAACCCTGGAGAGGAAAAATCTCATATAAAGAGGGACATATTATAATATGCATAAGCTGTATAAATCCCGGCGGTAAATTCGCGGCAATAGACATGGGGATAGCATTGTGCCATCTTATCGGGACTGCTGAAGCGTTGTCATTGGAGCTGTGTCTGCAAGAGGCAGATTATACCTCGTTAAAATTCACATTTTCAATTGCCGAATCGAACCAAACACGTTAAAAAAGCTTTATAATATTAAAGATGTGAAGTTGATGCCGATAGGTGTCCCTACATCATCAGATATGTTGAACCG
>CADFRV010000128.1 GCA_902836725.1 Muribaculaceae bacterium | reverse complement strand
ACATCAGGTTCTAATGCCAATGAGATTATAACCGCGGTTGACAAGGAGGTGGAAAGGATCAGGGAGACATTGCCCGAAGGGATGGAAATTGTCGACCTGATGAGCACCAAAGACTTTCTCGACGCCTCGATTCACAATGTTTTGAAAACGTTGTTCGAAGCGATAGTTCTCGTAGTTCTGGTAGTGTATCTGTTCCTGCAAAGTTTCAAGGCCACAATCATACCGACGCTCTCGATTGTAGTATCTCTGATCGGAACTTTCATCTTCCTTAATGTGGCAGGCTTCAGCCTTAATCTCATAACCCTCTTCGCACTTGTTCTTGTCATAGGTACGGTGGTCGACGATGCTATTGTTGTTGTGGAGGCGGTACAGGCCAAATTCGATGAAGGGGTAAAATCTCCATATATTGCCACAGTGGAAGGCATGAGTGGAATCACAGCGGCGCTCCTTACCACCACCATCGTTTTTATGGCGGTATTTATTCCTGTAAGTTTCATGGGTGGTACAACCGGTACTTTCTATACGCAGTTCGGTCTTACAATGGCTGTAGCAGTAGGCATTTCATTGTTGAATGCCATGACCCTCAGCCCGGCATTATGTGCCCTTATAATGACACCGCATGGTACAGAAGGTAAGAAAAGTTTCTCCACTCGTTTCCATATTGCGTTCGAGACGTCATTCAACCGTCTTATAAAACGCTATACCGACGGCGTCAGATTCATGATTTCGCGAAAATGGCTGACTGCATTGCTGATACTTCTTGCAGGCGGTAGCTTGTATTATATGATACAGACTACCAAAACCGGCCTTGTCCCACAGGAAGACATGGGTTCTATCAACATTGATGTACAGACCCCGCCGAGACCATGGGCATAATGGAGGAAGTCGATCACCTGATTTCTGACATTCCTCAGATAAAAATATATTCCAAAACCGCCGGTTGGGGAATGATGAGTGGTATAGGATCATCAAGCGGAATGTTCAATATCCGTCTTAAGGACTGGAATGAACGCACAAAAAAAGGAGACGATATAAATTCTGTGATAGATGAGATCTACCGACGGACAAAGAATATAACCGGAGCAAAAATCATTGTATTCACACGTGGTATGATACCCGGCTATGGCGTCAGCAATGGCTTTGAAATCCATATTCAGGATCAGAAAGGAGGGAAAATCGAAGATCTCCAGAAAATCACCAACAATATCATTGCGGAGCTGGGGAAACGCCCCGAAATAGCCCGTGCGTCTACGGCGTTTGACACTAAATATCCCCAGTATCTCGTAGAGGTTGATGCCGCCAATGCCTTGAGGCATGGCGTACAGCCTGGCGATGTACTCAGTGCCCTGTCTGGATATATCGGAGGATCTTACGCATCCAATATAAACCGTTTCTCGAAACTATACCGTGTAATGGTGCAGGCATCGCCGGAGTTCCGACTTGACACGCAGGCTCTTGCCAACATTTTTGTAAGGAATTCATCGGGCGATATGACCCCTATAAATCAGTTCCTAAAACTGAAAAAAGTTTATGGAGCGCAGTCGTTGTCAAGATTCAATCTGTTTTCGTCAATTCAGGTCAACGGCACACCTGCCACTGGCTATAGCTCGGGTGAAGCGATCGCTGCAGTCCGCGAGGTATGTGCGGAAAATCTTCCGGCTGGTTACGGTTATGAATTTGGTGGCATGAGCCGCGAAGAGGCTTCCTCCGGCAGCTCTACGGTCTTTATCTTTGTAGTGTGCATTGTTTTCATATATCTGATTTTATGTGCGCTCTATGAAAGCCTGTTCATACCTTGGGCAGTCATGCTGTCTGTGCCGTTCGGACTGGCGGGAAGTTTCCTTTTCGCACATATGTTCGGACTTGAGAACAACATCTATCTACAGATAGGCCTGCTCATGCTTATCGGTTTGCTTGCCAAGACTGCAATCCTTATGACTGAATATGCATCAGACCGGCGGCGCGCCGGAATGACAATAGTAGATGCGGTCACCTCCGCCGCCCAGGCACGATTAAGACCGATTCTGATGACTTCGCTGTCGATGATATTCGGTCTCATCCCCTTGGTATTCTCAAGTGGTGTAGGAGCAAACGGCAACATCTCTATTGGTGTCGGCACTGTAGGTGGTATGCTGGTAGGTACAATTGCCCTGTTGTTTGTCGTGCCGGTGCTGTTCATTGTATTCCAAACTATTGAAGAACGTGTTATGCCCAAAAGAAAGATAAAATGAGGAAATTTGTATATCCGGCATTAACAATCATTCCACTATGCTTGACCTGCGGATGTGGTCTGTATAGCAAATATGAACGTCAGCCCATGGAATTCGATACCGCACAGTTATGTGCGGACGATACCGTAGGCACTCCCCTCTCTGCACTTTCGTGGCGAGAACTTTTCACAGACAGTTTCCTTCGCGAATGGATAGACAGCGGATTAAAATCAAATACCGATCTGCGCATCGCACAATACAAGATAAACGAGGCGGCGGCAACTTTGTCGGCATCACGTCTTGCGATATTGCCCTCATTGTCTCTGGATGCTGACGGAAGCGCAGGCACAAATTCAGAAAGCCGTTTCAATATAGGTCCGTCCGCCAAATGGGAACTGGATATTTTCGGCAAACAACGCAATCTGAGACTAGGAGCGGAAGCCTCGTTTTATGCATCACAGTCATACCGTCAGGCCGTGCAGACATCTCTTGTCGCAGCTATCGCAGACGGCTATTATACCCTCCTGATGCTTGACGAGCAATTGTCAATAAGCGAGCGAACTCTTAAAACCTGGGATGAAAACATACGTGTGTTGCAAGCGTTGAAAAGGGCCGGGCGCGCGAACGAGGCCGGAGTACTTCAGGCGAGGGCGAACCGGCTGAAAGTAGAGGCGTCTGTATTGACGCTCAGGAACCAGATTGAGGAACAGGAGAATTCTATCAAGTCGCTCCTGCTTGATCCGTCAGCCGATTTAAAACGGGGAAAACTGAATGAACAGGAATTTCCGGAAGCGATAGAGTCGGGAATCACGTTGAAGTGCCTGTCAAACCGTCCGGATGTCATGGAAGCCGAATTCCGGCTCCAGAAATCATTTTATGACATCAATGTGGCAAGAGCGGCATTTCATCCCTCGGTCACCCTCTCAGGAAATGCAGGCTGGATGACATATACCGGAAACATTGCAAATCCGTCAGCATGGATTGCAAACGCCATAGGATCGCTGGCAATGCCGTTATTCAACAGAGGCACAAACAAGGCTAATCTTGAAATTGCGAGAAACGAATATGAGATCGCATCCCTTGAATTTCAACAGAAACTCGTCGATGCAGGATTAGAAGTCAATAATGCCATCTCATCATGGCAGACAGCAAAAGATCGCCTTAATCTCGACAAGAAACAGATTGTAGCCCTTCAGGGCGCGGTCCACAACACCCGTCTGCTGATGCGCAATACTGATACTACAAATTATCTTGAAGTCCTTACAGCGCAACAGAGGCTTTTGGAAGCGGAACTCTCTGAGGCAGCAGACAGGTACAATGCCATTCAGGCTGTCATAACTCTTTATCATGCATTGGGAGGTGGCGTAGTATAATTCCAATCTGGCGACCGCCTGCCATTGCAGGCAACCAAATATCATGATCATAAAAAACGGGCTGTATCACGATTGATACAGCCCGTTTTTTATGATCGAAACTTATTAAGCGTTTTTCACTTTCTCAACAACTGCTTTGAAAGCGGCAGGATTGTTAAGGGCGAGATCGGCGAGAACCTTGCGGTTGATCTCGATACCGGCCTTATGAATGAGACCCATCAGCTTGCTGTAGGAAAGATCCTCCATACGCGCTGCAGCGTTGATACGCTGGATCCACAGTGCACGGAAGTTGCGCTTTTTGTCCTTACGGTCGCGGTAAGCGTAGGTAAGACCTTTTTCCCAAGTGTTTTTGGCTACGGTCCATACGTTTTTACGGCATCCGTAGTAACCACGGGTAAGTTTGAGGATTTTCTTTCTGCGAGCTCTGGAAGCTACGTGATTTACTGATCTTGGCATTTTTGTTCGATTTTTGATTGTGAGCGGCGCCGGTTATATTGTCTGATTTTTTCCGGAGCACTTCCAGCTACACATTCGGTTAATGTAATGTTTTGAACTTAAAATTGCTGATAGCAATTACTCTTATCAGTTCAGCCTGATTAGCGGAGACCGAGAAGCGATTTTACCTGATGCTCGTCAACACGTGCTACAGTGCCGAAATGAGTAAGGTTACGTTTCTGCTTTTTAGTCTTCTTGGTCAGGATGTGGCTTTTAAAAGCATGCTTTCTTTTGATTTTTCCTGTTCCGGTAAGGGCGAACCTTTTTTTAGCACCGGAATTGGTTTTCATCTTTGGCATTTTTGATATGATATTAAGTTGAACTTATAATTATTGCCGCAGCCATAGAGGGCGACAGATAATTCATTTTAACGGACGCATTCACAGTCATGACTGAATGCGTATGGAACAATCGGATTTATTTCTTCTTGGGAGAAATCATGATGATCATGCGTTTCCCTTCAAGAACCGGCATCTGCTCTACCTTTCCAAGATCCTCAAGATCGTTGGCAAAACGAAGAAGAAGCACTTCACCCTGTTCCTTGAACAATATCGAGCGGCCTTTGAAAAATACATACGCTTTCACTTTGGAACCTTCCTGAAGGAAACTCTGCGCATGTTTGAGCTTGAAATTGTAATCGTGATCATCAGTCTGGGGACCGAAACGGATCTCCTTTACGACAACTTTGGTAGCTTTGGCTTTCTGCTCTTTCAGCCGCTTCTTCTGTTGATACAAGAATTTCGAATAATCCAGAATCTTGCAGACAGGAGGCTGGGCGGTGGGAGAGATTTCAACCAGGTCAAGCTCAAGCTCATCGGCCATTTTCAAAGCCTGTTGAATGGGATATACCCCGTTTTCCACATTGTCGCCTACCACACGCACTTCGCGGGCACGGATTCTGTCATTGATAGCATATGGCTCCTCCTTACGAGGCATACGCTGGCCTTGCATCGGCGGACGTGCGGAAGCAGGACGCGACCCACCCGGCCGGGGACCTGAAAAGCCGCCTGGACGCGGAGCTCCGAACCCTCCGGGACGGGGAGCATTACCTGCCGGACGGGGGCCGGATGCGCTTTGGGGACGAGAAGCACCGGCTCCTTGCGGACGAGAGGTGCCTGAATTATGGACTGGACGCGGAGCGCCCGAATGTTGTGGTTTTTTATCCATTCAATGGGATTGATTATTCTATTTTATTCCAGATTCGCAACCTTGCGGGCGATTTCCTCGGCAAAGGTAGCAATTTTCATTGTACCTTTATCACCTTCGCCCTGTTTTCTTACTGAAACTTCACCGTTTTCTGCCTCTTTTTCGCCTACAACAAGCATATAGGGGATGCGGCGAAGCTCATTGTCGCGTATCTTACGACCGATTTTCTCGTTTCTGTCATCCACTGTCACACGCACGTCGGCAGCTGTAAGCTCTTTTGCCACCTCATACGCGTAATCATTGTATTTTTCAGAAATAGGCAGGATGATAGCCTGGTCAGGCGACAGCCACAGCGGGAATTTACCTGCAGTATGTTCGAGAAGAACAGCTACGAAACGCTCCAGAGAGCCGAAAGGCGCACGGTGGATCATAACAGGACGATGCTTCTGGTTGTCGGCGCCGGTATATTCGAGCTGGAAACGCTCCGGGAGGTTGTAGTCAACCTGAATGGTACCGAGCTGCCAGCGACGGCCGATGGCATCCTTGACCATGAAATCAAGTTTCGGACCGTAGAACGCGGCTTCGCCAAGTTCTTTGCGTGCTTTGAGACCTTTCTCCTCGCAAGCCTCTATGATTGCAGTCTCTGCTAAGTGCCAGTTTTCGTCGCTACCTATGTATTTCTGCTTGTTTTTGGGATCACGCAGAGAGATCTGAGCCTCGAAATTATTAAAATCAAGAGCTTTGAAGATGTAGAAGATAATATCCATTACCTTCAGGAACTCATCTTTTATCTGATCCGGGGCGCAGAATATATGGGCATCATCCTGCGTAAATCCACGCACTCGTGTAAGACCATGCAGCTCGCCGGTCTGCTCATACCTGTAAACCGTGCCGAATTCAGCAAGACGCAGCGGCAGTTCGCGATACGAGCGCGGATAAGCCTTGAAAATCTCGCAGTGGTGGGGGCAGTTCATAGGTTTGAGCATATACTCCTCCCCTTCCTGAGGCGTATGTATGGGCTGGAAGGAATCTTTGCCATATTTGGCATAATGGCCTGATGTCACATAAAGGAGCTTGTTGCCGATATGTGGAGTGATCACCTGCTGGTAACCATATTTCTTCTGGATCTTGCGGAGGAACTGCTCCAGGCGGTCACGCAGAGCCGCGCCTTTGGGAAGCCAGAGAGGAAGACCTGCACCTACATTTGTAGAGAAAGCAAACAGCTCCATCTCTTTGCCAAGTTTGCGGTGGTCGCGTTTCTTGGCTTCCTCAAGCATCGCGAGATACTCGTCAAGCATTTTCTTTTTCGGGAATGTAATGCCATATACGCGCACCAATTGGTTGCGTTTCTCGTCACCACGCCAGTATGCGCCTGCGAGAGACATTATTTTGGCAGCCTTGATAACGCCGGTTGAAGGAATGTGGGGGCCACGGCAGAGATCTGTAAAAGTGCCCTGGGTATATGTGGTTATGTGCCCGTCTTCCAGTTCGGAGATCAACTCGCACTTATACTCTTCTCCTCGTTCTCCGAAAGCCTTGAGCGCGTCTTCTTTGGAGATATCGGCTCTTACAATCGCTTCATTACGCTTGGCGAGTTCCAGCATCTTTGCCTCGATTGCGGGAAAATCAGCCGAGGTTATCGAATGCCCGTTGGGATCTATATCATAATAAAATCCGTTCTCTATAGCCGGACCGATACCGAACTTGACTCCGGGGTACAGCTCCTGAAGAGCCTCGGCAAGCAAGTGAGCGGAGCTATGCCAGAAAGCATGCTTTCCTTCGGCATCATCCCATTTGAATAATTTTATTGTGGCCTCTGATTCAATCGGA
>CADFRV010000127.1 GCA_902836725.1 Muribaculaceae bacterium | reverse complement strand
GGGTGCGGCAACATGATGGGTATGAGTTTCAATGATCTGATACAATGGGCAACGGTAGTGTCTGTCATAGTGATAGCCGTGGTTGTCATAGTGAGGAAAGTGTTGCGGTTCCGCAAGGGATTGAAAGATGGAAACGGTCCGCCGTGCGGATGTGGTTGTGCCGGATGCGCCCTGGATTGTGACCTGAAAAAGAAAGGAAAAACAAAAAATCATAAATAAGGCCATGGATAACAGAAACTTTGCCGGCGCTCTTGCCCAGAAACTCGGTTGCGATGCCGCCACTGCGGCAAGACTGCTCGAGGGATTCAGCATGATACTCCGCGAACAGTGCGGTGAGGAGAACCGTGTGGCGATCCCGGGTTTCGGGACTTTCGAGGGTGTCAAGCATGACGAGGAGATAACGACTGATCTTGTCACAGGCAAACGGATGCTGCTTCCCCCCTCGATAGAGGTGAGGTTCGCCGCGGGAGGAATGTTGAAGAAAAGAATGAAAGGGGGGCAGAAATGAGTATACTTCCATTGCCCGTGATAGTGGCGCAGCTGACAAAAATAAACGGGTGCAGCGAGGATCTTGCGAGAGCGTTTCTTGTGGATTTCGCGGATCTTGTTGGAGCCGCACTCGCCGACCAGGGTTTCTGCGAGGTGAAGGGGATAGGTGTTTTCCGCAAGATAGAGGCCGGCGGAACGGTGACGGTGGAATTCGGTCCTGACCCGTCGCTCGCCGAGGCTGTGAACCTCCCGTTCTCGATGTTCGAGCCGGTGGAGCTTGACGATGAGGTGACCGAGGATATGCTTGAGGCTGCCGCCGAGGAGGCGGAGACCTCGGTGATGGAACCGTTGACGGCGGCGAAGCGCGATGATGCGCCGGCCGATATGGCTGTGCTGTCTGAAGTGGACGAAGAAACATCTGACGTGGATGCCTCTGAAGTTGGGAATACTGCCGATGCGGAGCCTCAGACGGAGGAAAGCGAGGAGGTACACCACGTAACAGAGACACCTGTCAGGGAAACGGTTGTGGAAGATACAGTTGTGGAGGAGACACCTCAACCGGAGCTTGCTCCGGTTCATGAGCCTTCGCGGCAGGCGCCATCACAGTCACGCCCGGGTGTGCGCCAGGTTCCCAGATCACTAAACGAGAAAATTGCCGAACAGCGCCGCGAGGCGCCGGCTGTTACTTACGAGCGCGTTATAGAAAAGGAGAGGGTGGTGGAAAACAACCACCATACAATGAACATAGTGCTTACGGCATTTCTGGCTCTGATGGCAGGACTGCTCATCGGCTTTTTCGCGTATGACAGGTTAAACTTAAGTGCGGTGAAAAGTGTTAACATATCAGCGGAGGATGTGCAGGTATATCATGCGGCAAGTGATGTGCCGGCGGCCAAAGCCGAACCCACGGAGGTGGATTCCACGCTGATGAAAACTGGTCCCCAACCCAGCGCTGCTGTTGCGGAAACGGTTCCCGAAACTCCGGAAGCCTCGGTGGCGACACCCGGTGTTGTTACCGATACGGTGCGTGCGGGACGTTTTCTTACCACGATGGCGCAGAAACATTACGGTAAGAAAAAATTCTGGGTTTATATCTATATGGAAAACATCGACAAGCTCGGCGATCCCGATCTGATACCCCCGATGACAACCCTGGTGATCCCTCCCGCCTCAAAATACGGCATAAAGCCGGGTGACAGAGCCAGCGAGGAGGCCGCCGAACGCAAGGCCGCTGAGATTATGAGCCGTTATTCCAAAAATTGATTATTTCTTAATAGAGCTAAACTCAATTAAGAAAAAATTAACATTCCCGTTTCACATTCTGGGGCTATAATTTTATATTTTTGCACTCGGGTTGTGAATATGTGCAATATCCGCAGATAGCGGTAGCGCGCATATGCCGCCCATAGGGTAAGGGGAAAGTCAAATAGAAAATAAAAAGACTAACTGATAAATAATTATGAGTGAAACGGTAAATATCCGCGAGCTTAACGACCTCGTGGCGAGCAAAAATGATTTTGTCAATCTCATCACGCGGGGCATGGATCAGACAATCGTGGGGCAGAAACACCTTGTGGAGTCTCTGCTGATCGCGTTACTGTCAAACGGGCATGTGCTTCTTGAAGGTGTGCCCGGTCTTGCCAAAACTTTGGCCATCAAGACTCTGTCGCAGCTGATAGACGCCAAGTACAGCCGCATACAGTTTACCCCCGACCTTCTCCCTGCCGACGTTCTCGGTACGATGGTTTACAGCGTGAAATCGGAGCAGTTCCAGGTGAAAAAAGGTCCTATTTTCGCGAATTTCGTTCTGGCCGACGAGATCAACCGTGCTCCGGCAAAAGTGCAGTCGGCTCTGCTCGAGGCCATGCAGGAACGTCAGGTGACTATCGGCGACCATACATTCCCTCTTGACGAACCTTTCCTGGTAATGGCAACCCAGAACCCCATAGAGCAGGAGGGCACTTACCCTCTGCCTGAAGCGCAGGTTGACCGTTTCCTGCTGAAAGTGGTGATCGGCTATCCTTCACGCGAGGAGGAGAAACTCATCATCAGACAGAATATCACCAATGAGAAAAAGACCGTGATTCCTCTGCTCAAGCCCCAGGAAATCCTGGAAGTGCAGAAGATTGTGGAGAAGATCTATATTGACGAGAAGATCGAGCGCTATATCGTGGACATCGTGTTTGCGACACGTGTGCCGGCCGAATATGGTCTCAAGGATCTCGGCAGCATAATTTCCTTCGGTGCCTCCCCCCGTGCCTCAATCTCACTGGCCCGTGCGGCGCGCTCCTATGCATTCCTGCATCAGCGCGGATATGTGATTCCGGAGGATGTGCGCGCCGTATGCCACGATGTGCTGCGTCACCGTATCGGTCTGACTTACGAGGCAGAGGCCAACAATATCACCGCCGACGAGATCATATCGGAGATTCTCGACAAGGTGGAGGTGCCCTGACGCATAGTTGTCCCGGCCTGTGAAAAAAGGCGGCGGTCGTCTGTGATGCCCGCCGCCGTAACATAATCAAATGTTCAGAATTATACCAAAGGCATAAATCCGACGCCAAGCACAATTATAACCGCTGATGGACGCAAACGAACTGCTTAAAAAAGTAAGACGCATAGAGATAAAAACCCGCGGACTGTCGCAGAACATATTCGCGGGCGAATATCACTCGGCTTTCAAAGGCCGAGGCATGACATTCTCCGAAGTGCGTGAATATCAGTATGGCGACGACATACGCGACATTGACTGGAATGTCACCGCCCGACATAACCATCCATATATCAAGGTATATGAGGAGGAACGCGAGCTTACGGTGATGCTTCTGGTGGATGTGAGCGGTTCCCGTCTTTTCGGCGCCGTAGGTGAGGAGAAACGCGAGATGATAGCGGAGATAGCCGCCACGCTCGCTTTCTCGGCGATCCAGAACAACGACAAGATCGGCGTGATATTCTTCTCGGACAAAATAGAGAAATTCATACCTCCCAAAAAGGGGCGTAAACATATCCTCTTCATAATCCGCGAGCTGATAGACTTCACCCCCGAGAGCCGCGGAACCGATATCGGAATGGTGCTGAAATATTTCTCGGATGCGTTGAAGAAACGGTGCACCACCTTCCTGATCTCGGACTTTATCGACGACAAGGATTATTACAAGGCTCTCTCCATCGCGTCGAACAAGCACGATGTTTACGGAATACAGGTCTATGACAAGCGCGACGCGCAGTTGCCCGACGTAGGGCTGATGCGTGTGGCCGATCTCGAGACCGGCCGCGAGATGTGGGTGGACACATCTTCCAAAAAGGTGCGCAACGAGTATGGCCGCTGGTGGTATGAGCGTCAGCAGATTATGAGCGACACGCTCAAGCGGTGCGGTGTCAATATCGCGTCGGTGGCCACCGATGAGGATTACGTGGCGGCTCTGATGGGGCTGTTCAAACGCCGCGGATAGCGGGAAGCGAGTATATCATACAAAGAAGATATAAAAACATGAGAATTTCCAGACCCTACATATACGCCATGTTGCTGGCTTCCTCCATCGGCTGCAGTGCGTTAGACGGAAGCGCCGCAGTGCGTCCGTCGGTTACCGCAGCTATCGACTCAAGCCAGATAACGATGGGCTACCGCACGGCTATCAAGGTCGAAATAGTGGATAAGGCCGCATCTCCGTCGCAGCTTGTCGTGGACAAGGCTGTGTTTCCCCCTGAGGTGGAGATCGTGGACTGGGTGTACGGTGATACAACCGACCTAGGCAACGGGATGGTGGAGATGAAACGCGCCCTTGTGGTGCAGCCGTTTGATTCGGGGGTGTATACCATCCCTCCGTTTCTGCTTGTGAACGGTCCCGACACCGTGCGTTCAAAGGCATTGACACTTAAGGTTAATCCGGTGGATGTGAGCGCCATGTCGGATATAAATCCGCTTGCATCGGTGGCTGATTTCCACAGCAAGTGGTATGACTGGCTTCCCGACTGGATCACAGAATACTGGGTGTGGTATCTTCTGGCGTTGCTGATAATAGCGGGCGGAGTATGCGGCTACCTGATCTTCACCAAGAAGGTTACCGTCAACATCCTTCCGCAGAAAAAGCGCCTCCCGCCGGACCAGATCGCTTTCAGCCGTCTGAACGAGCTGAAAGAGGCACAGTTGTGGGAGAAAGGTCAGGAGAAGGAATATTATACCCGTCTGATAGATATCCTGAGGGAGTATCTGCAGGAGCGTTTCGGAATAAACGCCATGGAGATGACCTCCTCACAGATTCTCAAGGCTCTGCGCTCCAACGAGGAGACGCGCCTTCCCCAGAAATATATGGAGAGGGTAGTGGAGATAGCCGATTATGTGAAATTCGCGAAAGTGCGCCCTATGCCCGACGACAATGTGCGCTCCTGGCAGGATGCCCTCCAGTTTGTGGAGGATACGAAACCTGCAGAGCTGCCTGAGGATTCAGCGAATGCCGAAGATGCCGGAGCAGAGGTGGAACCCTTAAAAGGAAAGGATAAGAAATGATTCATTTGGCACATCCAGGCGTGTTATGGCTGTTTTTGCTGTATGTACCGATGATCGCATGGTATGTATGGAAACACCGTAGCGCACATGCCGCGCTCGAAGTATCTACAGTGCGTCCGTTCGTCCGGCTCAAGCGCCCGGTGAAGCAGTATATGCAGCATCTTCTGTTTGCGTTGCGGCTTCTGGCGATAGGGTGTCTTATAGTGGTTCTCGCCCGTCCGCAGACCCGCGATGCCTGGCAGAAATCGCGCACCGAGGGCACCGATATGGTGCTTGCGCTTGACATATCGTCGAGTATGCTCGCACGCGACTTCAAACCGGATCGTCTGGAGGCGGCAAAGAAGATCGCGTCGAGATTTATCAATGGCCGCGAGAGCGACAACATGGGTCTGGTGGTATTTGCCGGGGAGGCTTTCACGGGTGTACCGATGACAACAGATCGCGCCGCGCTTACCAACTATGTGACCGCTCTCAGCCGCGAGATGCTTGAGGACGGTACCGCCATCGGCGACGGTCTGGCCACTTCGATAAACCGCATAAAAGACGGCAAGGCAAAGAGCAAGAGTATAATCCTGCTTACCGACGGTTCCAACAATACCGGTATCGTGGCTCCTCTCACCGCAGCCGAGATAGCCCACAAGATGGGTATAAAGGTGTACACCATAGGTGTGGGTACCAACGGCACGGCTCCCTATCCGCAGGTAAACATGTTCGGCCGCATCGAGTATGTGCCCACCCCTGTGGTTATCGACGAGGAGACGCTGAAACAGATAGCCTCCATCACCGGCGGCAAATATTTCAGGGCTACCAACAACAAAGTTCTGAGCGAGATATTCGACGAAATAGACAAACTCGAGAAGACCGAGCTTGATGTGCGCAATTTCTCCCATACCGAGGACAACTATATGCCGTGGGCGCTTGCCGCGCTGGCTCTGTTTCTGCTTGAGATTGTACTCCGCCATACTTGGCTGCGCACTATTCCATGACGTTGACGCGTCTGTGGTACATGGCCTCTGAAAAACGGACTATTAAGTAACTGTTCAAAATTATGTTATATATTGGTCAGATTATTTCAATGTTTCTTCAGTGAGGTTTTTGAACAAACATTAAAGTTATTCGACCAGTTACTTAGAATTTGAAACAATGACGTTTGCATATCCATATCTGCTTTATCTGCTGTTGCTTGTGCCGGTGGTATTCGGCCTGTGGTTCTGGGCGCGTATGGCCCGGCGGGCAAAGCTGCGCCGCTACGGACAGCCCGAGCATCTGCAGCATCTTATGCCTGAGGCATCGAAGTACATGCCCGCAGTGAAGATCACGCTGGAGCTTCTGGCACTGGCGGCTCTGATAGTGGCTGTGGCAAGGCCCCGGGCAGGGGAGAAGGAGGAGGTGGAAAACACTTCCGGCATAGAGGTGATGATAGCTTTCGACGTGTCGCGCTCGATGCTCGCATCCGCTACGGACGATCCCAACGGGGTATCGCGCCTGCAACGCGCCAAGTATATTCTCAACCGCCTGATCGATAAACTCGACAACGACAAGGTGGGGCTTATCGTCTTTGCGGGTGAAGCGTATACACAGCTTCCCATCACTACCGATTTCCTTTCGGCAAGGATGTATCTCGACGAGATATCGACAGATATGGTGCCCACACAGGGCACAGCCATCGGCACCGCCATTAACATGTGCATCCATTCGTTCTCGCCCGACGAGGAGATTAACAAGGCTATAATAGTCATAACCGACGGTGAGAACCATGAGGGGGACGCCCTCGAGATGGCCAAATATGCCGAGGGGCTCGGCATAGAGGTGGATGTGATAGGCATCGGATCGCTGAAAGGCGCTCCCATACCTCTTGACGGAAAACGCGGGGAGTTCCTGAAAGACGACTCCGGTGCTCCCGTCACCACTTACCTCAACGAGAGTATGGCAAAGGAGATCGCCTCGGCAGGTGGCGGCGTATATATCAACGGCAGCGGCGCGAAAGCCGTGGATCAGCTTGTGGAGAGCCTTGACCAGATAAAGAAGAGCGACCTGCAGCATGTGTCATACAAGGCGAGCGCCGAACAGTTCCCGGTTTTC
>CADFRV010000126.1 GCA_902836725.1 Muribaculaceae bacterium | reverse complement strand
GGGACCTGCGCCGGAGCGCTCACCGAGCCTCGAGAACCAACCCGCGGCAGACCGCAAGGTAAAGGAGCTCGCGGCAAAGGTATGGGGCGACGTCGACGGTGTGAATGTAAAGCAGCGCCGCTACGGCAAAGGTATGATCTGTCACGGCATCAGCTTCGAGGAGCTTTTCGGCCAACTGGGATATCTGCCTGACTGCAAGGTGCCCGACGGAATGAACATCTACCAGGGACACCAGAAAGACGGCGACATGGATATCTATATCCTCTCCAACCAGGAGGACCATCCGGTGACAATGGATGTGAAATTCCGCATCACAGGCAAACAGCCCGAACTTTGGGAGCCGCTCACAGGAGAGATTCGCGATCTCCCCGCATTCTCGTTCACCGACAAGACCACCGTAGTGCCTATGAAACTCGAGAAAGGGGAATGTGTGTTTGTGGTATTCAGGAAGAAAGGCACACCCTCATCTACAGCAGACGGCCTTCTGGCAAACTACCCTGCGCCTGTCTCTGAACAGACGGTGACAGCGCCCTGGAACGTGACATTTGAAAGCGCCTTCAAGACACCCGCACCTGTCACCCTCCCACGCCTGCAGGACCTATCCACACACGCCAACGACAGCATCAGGCACTTCTCGGGCACAGCCACCTACACCACCATCGCCAGCCTGAAAAAAGCGCCTGAAGGCCAGCGCATGTACATCTGCTTCGACAAGATCGCCGCCATGGGCAAAGTCTTCATCAACGGCAAATATGCCGGAGGTGTATGGACCACACCCTACCGCCTCGACGTCACCGATTTCATCAAGGACGGTGAAAACGACATAAAGGTAGAGGTTGTCAACACATGGGTAAACCGCATAATCGGCGACCTGAAATCGCCCCGCGAGGATCAGCAGGTCTACTGCTTCATCAACCCCTATAACCCCGGCTCGCAACTTCCACAGTCGGGCATCCTCGGGCCTGTCACCTTCGTGACCTTCCCCCGCTGATCAGAATTTCATATATAAACATAGCGCCCCGGAAACCAGATGGCTTCCGGGGCGCAGTTTATTGATTCGGGTGTGGTACAATAACTGTCAGAAGAACATTATTTGTCGGTCGCGAAGGGAGCGACGGGGAGACCGGTGGTGCCGTACAGGTTGCCGCCGGGATAATCAGCCCAGTCATAGCGTGCTACAGTGGGCTTTGTCACGAGAGGAGATGTGAGCACCACAGTGTCGTTCCCCTCCAGACGGGCATTGGCGTAGGCGAAGTTCCCATCCTTGTCACCGATGATAAAGCCGGTGAGCGCTGTCGATGTGGGTTTGACGGTGCCATTGAATTTAAGCACCATGCGGTTGCCGTCGGCTTTTGCCGACACAAGCGCGGGAGCCTCGTAAACGAGATCCTTATGTCCGTAGTCGCGGTTGAGCGCTATCAGTCCCAAGCGGCGTGCCACCTCCTGCTTGTTGGCGGGGTGTATGTCTACAGGATTACCCAGGTCAATGGCCACTGCCATGCCGGTGTTGGGGAGTTCGAGCGCTTTGGCCTGACTGTTGCGCAGGAGCGCCCACTGCGAATCGGGCTGCACATTTTTAGGTGCCTGGAAACCGGCGAGCTGCACGAAATAGAACGGCATGTCGGGATTGTCGAAAGTCTCGCGCCAATTCTTGATAAGGGTCTTGAAGAGTGTCTCATACTGGGCGTCACGTCCCACGTTGGCACAACCCTGGTACCAGAGCACACCCTTGAACGGGAGCACTTTCAGCGGATGCAGCATGGCGTTGTACAGCACGGTCGGATAATTTGGTCCCGAAGGAGCCGAGGGGCGCTGAGGCAGTTTGTAAGCGGGTGTGTCTGCCAGATAGCTCCATTCACCGTTCAGAGGATATGTGGCGTCTGCCACCTTTGCCTGCATCACAGATCCGGGCATGATGCCGCCGTCCCCCATGAAATCCACAATCCTCACTGTAATTACGTTTTTTCCAGCTTTCACAAGATTGCCGGGAACTGTATAGGTGCGCTGGCCGCGGGGATCCTCATAGCCCCCCACACGTGTGCCGTTGAAATATGTGTCGTCAAGATCATCCACAATTCCTACAGAGAGTTCAAGCGGTTGTCCTGCGGCAGAAGCCGGAAGGTCAAGTTCGCGCTGAATCCACACCACTCCGTCAAAATCGGGAAGCACAGTCTTCTCCCACTGTTCCGGCAGAGGCATCTTGCCCCATCCGTCGCCGCTCTGCATGCGCGCTACGTCAAAACTGCGTCCACCCTTGTCAAGGGCAGAGAACCAGTTTTTCATATTCTCCTGATGTGCGGCGGCCATTTTCTCACCTTCGAAACCTGCCATCTCCATTGTGGCGAGTTCACCCTCGAAACCGGGCACACCTTTGAGGGCGTCGTAAGCTGTCCACGCCTCGGCTGGGGTACCGCCCCAGCTCGCCTCCATTATGCCCACAGGCACACCGAGTTCTTTCTGCATCTGCAGGGCAAACAGGTATCCTATCGCCGAAACATTCATTGTGGCAGGCGAAGCCTCCACCCATCCGCCGTACTCCACTTCCCCATCCTCCTGGGGCTTGAAGCTCGTAGTTTTCTTCATGCGGAGCAGGCGTATGTCGGGATGCTGCGCTGTGGCGACCACTTCATCGCGGTCCATCAGATACGCTCCCCAGTTGTTTCCTGCCACAGTAAACTCCATGTTGGATTGTCCCGAGCAGAGCCAAACCTCGCCGGAAAGCAGATTTGACAGCACGGCCGGACCCTCCTTGTCGCCGTCAGACACTATCATGGTGAACGGTCCTCCCGCCGCCGGTGTAGGCACTGCGATACGGAAAGATCCGTCGCTACCGGCCTTTGCGGTCAGTTCATCTCCAAGCCAATCTGTTTTTACAGTCACCTTCGCTCCCGGAGTAGCATGGCCGGGAAGCGTCATGGTGGAATTCTGCTGAAGCACCATATTGTCGGTGATAAACTTCGGGAATGTCACTTTGGCCGATGCCGCAGTGCAAACGAACATTCCCAGCGCAAGCACTGAAACTTTCTTCATTTTGATTATCAAGGTATTAAATGCAATGTCGGAAGATATATACAGACATCGCCGGTAAATGAAATTATGTGAAAATTTAAACAGTTATGCAAATTTAGCATTTTCCATACTCCCTGACAGATAAAATACGCTTTTTTTTCGCTAATTTTGCCATTGGTTACCAAACGAAAAAGGATCTCCCTGCCGGGAGAATCACCATATATGAGAAATAGAATCTGTAAACGTTGGTTTTGCTCCGTAAAAGAGCAATGCAAGCGCAATGTCACTGCCGCCATGGCCGTGACATTGCTTGTATCGGCTTGTCCCATACAGTCATATGCCGAGATCACCGCGTCAGCCCAGGCTCCCGGCCAAAGCAAACAGACACCCGCGACACAGCATAACCTCCCGGTGGCACGGCCTGTAAAGAAAAACACCTCTCCCGCGCCTGTGGCACCCACACAGGCGCTTCCGGACTCTATCGTGACCGGCGAACCTGTCACACGTCCGTCAGAAGTTGTGGAAGATGAGATAGAGCAGGTCAACGGACATCTGGAGGCTACACCTGTAGACACCGTGCCGATCGACCTCAACCGCCACCAGATCGAGGAGGAATATCCCGATATGACAGGTATTTTCAACGAGAACGACTCCACCGCGCTGACTGCCGGTGAAATGCTCATGGCAGACTCGCTCGCCATGGAAGCGAAAAAAAAGCCCGACGAATGGGTGCCCCGCGAGGTGGAATTTTCTCCTGATCCCACAAAAGCCGTATGGTTCGCGGCACTGTTTCCGGGCCTGGGACAGGTCTACAACCGCCGTTACTGGAAACTTCCCATAGTGGTGGGAGGTTACCTCGGCCTCGCATACGCCACAAGCTGGAACAGCGGCATGCTCCGCGACTATACCAAAGCGTATGCCGACCTGCTTGACAACGATCCCGACACAAAAAGCTACATGGATCTGTTCGCTCCCAACGTAAAGGAGGAGACAGTCGACAAGGCGTGGCTCCAGAACGTGATCCGCTCCCGCAAGAACTATTTCCGGCGTAACCGCGACCTCTGCATAATCTGCATGATCGGCGTATATCTCATAGCCATGGTCGACGCTTATGTGGACGCCTCCCTCTCGCATTTCGATATCACCCCCGACCTTACAATGGACGTATCGCCCACACTGATGCAGGACGGCCGTAACGTGCGGCCATCCGTCGGACTCGTATGGGCGCTTAACTTCTGATTTTGAACGATGAATTTTTCTTTGAAATATCTGCTGACACTCTGCATGGCCTGTTCCGCTGTCTGCCTCAGCGCGCGGCCGTCGATACTTTCAGTAGCAGACCACTGTAACGACTCCACCATCGTATTTCCGGAAAGCGTGGAGACCGACGTCAACAAAATGATGCAGAACTGGTATCTGCAGAATTACACGGCGCTTGACAAGGAAGCCGACATACAGCCCGACGTTGTAACCTCCGACGAGGAGATAATCAGCCGCCTGAAAAGCATCCCCACGGTAATAGAGATGCCGTTCAACTCTGTGGTACGCACATACATCGACATGTATACCGGCAAAAAACGCTCCCTCGTGGAGAGCATGCTCGGCATGAGCCTCTATTACATGCCCATCTTCGAGGAGGCGCTCGAAAGGGAGGGGCTCCCCATAGAACTGAAATACCTGCCGGTGATAGAGTCGGCACTCAACCCCGATGCCGTCAGCCGTGCCGGAGCCACCGGCCTATGGCAGATCATGCTTTCTACAGCCAGAGGGCTCGGACTTGAAGTGAACACGCTTGTCGACGAGCGCCGCGATCCCGTAGCCTCCTCTGCAGCCGCCACACGCTACCTGCGGCAGCTCCACGACATATACAACGACTGGTCGCTCGCCATCGCCGCATACAACTGCGGCCCTGGAAACGTGAACAAGGCACTCCGTCGCGCGGGAGCTGACACCGACAGCACACGGCGCGATTTCTGGGCCATATATCCCTACCTTCCGAAAGAGACCAGAGGATATGTGCCATGCTTCATCGCAGCCACATATGTGATGAACCATTACAACAAGCACAACATCTCTCCCGCACTGGCAAAGCGCCCCATCATCACCGACTCCGTGCATGTACACCACCGCGTGAATTTCAAACAGATAGCCGATGTGCTGCAACTGCCTGTCGAGGAGCTCAAGATACTGAACCCGCAGTACCGCAAGCAGGAAATACCCGGCGACATACGTCCCTACTCTCTGGTGCTCCCCGCCAACCAGGTATATTCCTACATCATCAGCGAGAAATCAATAGCCGCCCGCGATGCCGACCTTTATGCCCGGCGCGATGTCGTGGAGCCGGCCACCGGCCTTGAACCGCGTACCGCCACCGTCAACGGAGTGGAAGGAGAATGGGTGACTGTGGAGGATGTGAAATACCATAAGGTGAAACGTAACGAGACACTTTCATCTATAGCCAAGAAATATGGAGTCACAGTAGCCTCACTCAAAAAGGCGAATAAAAACGTATCGCGGCCAAAACGCGGGCAGTCACTGAAAATTGTGACTACCAAAGAAGAATTCCGCCCGTATGAGGTACAACCTGCTGAGGAGGAAGACGAACTGCTCGTACGAAACGACGATCCTGAAAACGCCACCGGTGTGGAAACAGTGGTTGAGGAGCCTATGGACACAGAAACGGCCGAAACAGCAGAAATCCCTGAAATAACATCAGAAAGCATCGCACCGGCCGACAGTGTCGGCGTGCAGCCCACGCCGGAGGTACCCCAAGCAGTAGCGGAAGAAGCACCCGCTCCTGAAAAAGCGGCCACAGACAGCGCCGTCTCGAATGCAGGTGCGAAAGTTGCCGGCACATTCAGCAACTCCAGGGCCAAACAGAAGAACGCTGCCGAAGCCAAAGCTGCGGCAACTCCTGAAAAGACAACCGCAAAGAGCAGCAAATCGTCTGCCAAGAACAACTCTCCCAAAACCCATACCGTGCGCAAGGGTGAGAGCCTGTATAAAATCGCGAAGAAATACGGCATGACAGTCAAGGAACTGCAGCGAATCAACGGAACAGACGGGAGCAAACTCAAACCCGGCGACAAGATCAAGTTAAAGTAACCGACTTCCCATCAAATGACTAAAATGGAAACCGAATCACAGAACGGCAACCTTGAGATAATACTGATCACCATCAACGGTCAGGACCGCCCCGGCGTAACAGCCGCGCTTACATCGATACTCGCCAGATACGATGCCGACATACTCGACATCGGTCAGGCCGACATACACCACAACCTTTCACTCGGCATACTTTTCCGTACCACAAGCGATGTGTCGGGCGACATACTCAAAGACCTGCTTTTCAAGGCATACGATCTCGGAGTAAAGATCCGCTTCTCCCCCACTACAGTAGAGGAATACCAGGCGTGGGTCAACCGCCAGGGTAAAAACCGATGGATCATAACGCTGCTCGGACGCAGCCTCTCGGCACGCAACATAGCGATGGTGTCGGAAGTCGTCGCCGAGCAGGGGCTGAACATCGACGCCATACAGCGCCTTACCGGCCGTCCGCCGCTCGACAAAAGGGAACAGCCGCAGGCCAAAGCCTGCATAGAGTTTTCGGTGCGCGGCACACCACGCGACCGCGAGGAGATGCAGAGCCGCTTCATACAGATCTCGTCAGAGGAAGGGTTCGACATCTCGCTCCAGGAGGACAACATGTACCGCCGTTGCCGCCGACTTATATGTTTCGATATGGACTCCACCCTCATCCAGGCCGAATGCATCGACCAGCTCGCCGAGCGTGCAGGGGTGGGAGAACAGGTGAAAGCCATCACCGAGCGCGCCATGCGTGGCGAGATTGACTTCAACGAGAGCTTCCGCGAGCGTGTGGCACTCCTCAAGGGCCTTGACGTGGAAGTAATGGAGGAGATCGCCCGCGAGCTTCCGGTAACGGAAGGGGTGGGACGCATGATGGAGGTGCTCAAACGTGCCGGATACAAGACCGCCATACTCTCGGGAGGATTCACTTTCTTCGGCGAATATCTCAAACGCAAGTTCGGCTTCGACTATGTATATGCCAACGAACTTGAAGTGGCCGACGGCAAACTTACCGGCAACTATGTGGGCGAGATTGTGG
>CADFRV010000125.1 GCA_902836725.1 Muribaculaceae bacterium | reverse complement strand
GTATCTCTGCCCGACGGGTTCTCGAATGTGTACAGGCTGAAGAAACGGAGCATGGCTGCCACCTGCTCAAACACTGTATCCTGTATCGCCTCGTATGGGAACCATTTGGATGTGGCGGTGAAGCAATAGATCTGGAACGGGATCCCTACCGAGGTCTGTTCGAGAGTGGAAACGAAGCAGTCGCTGTCGTGCGAGATATGCGGGTTGGCGTCGAGCCACATCTTCATGTATGCGCGGAATAGCCCCAGGTTGGTGTCTATGGTGCCGTCCACAAGTCCCTCGGGGTTGTCCACGTCGGCTACCTTTCCGGCGGCTTTCTGCGCGAGTTTCTTTGTGATGTATTCGTCCATGAACGGTACTTTGCGTATCTGTTCAAGCATTTCGGGAGTTGTCGGCAACACACTGTCGGCGTCGATCATATAGCTGCGGCGGATGCGACGTGTGTTGCTTGTCTGCATGGTGCGGTAGTTGGTGAATCCCGAGCTGATGAGGCTGTAGGGAGGGATGGTGGTGGTGGTCTTGTCCCAGTTCCTTACTTTCACCGCGGTAAGCGACACCTCGGCCACGGTGCCGTTGGCGTCGGTGCCGTGCACCTGTATCCAGTCGCCCACATGCAGGCTGTCGTTTTCCGAGAGCTGCACCCCGGCTACCACTCCCAATATGCTGTCCTTGAAAATCAGCATCAGCACCGCGGCGAAAGCACCGAGGCCGGCCAGCAGTCTGCCGGGCGACTTGTCGAGGATGATCGCCACGATTATAATGGCTGTCACTATCCAGATGATGCCTTTTATGAGCTGCGCGATGCCGTTGAGCGGCAGTTTGCGTTTGTTGGCATGTGCGTTGATCTGCTGCCAGATGCCCATTACCAGTGCCGAGAGCGCCATTGCCATCACGAAGGTGATGTATATCAGGGTGATGCGGGTGAGGGTGCCTGCCAGCGAGTTGTGGTTCGACAGGGTGAACTGTATGAGTATCAGGAACACGAGCGGCGGTATGATGCGGCAGATCTTGTGGAAGAAACGCACGTTTGTCAGGGCGTGATACATGTCCGAATCCCACCGGTGTGCTATCGCCTTCACTATCTTAAGCACGATCCACTGCACGATGTATCCGGCCACTATGGCCACTCCGAGCACCACTATGGAGTATATTACCGTCACGACAGTGGTGTTTTTCTCGAGGCCCACCACCCCGAGCACCCAGTCGACGATATTCATTATGAACTGTGCGATGGCGTATGACACCCCCGCATTGTTGCCGATAAAATGCGTTACATCTATAGGCTTCTGGCAGACAATCGATAGAAGAGGCATGACGAATAGGGCAAATATGATGAACAAGTTGAAATGACTTCATTAGAAGAGACAATTCAAAGCCTGTTCCGGTTCGCTCCCGGTCCGATAAATTTTCGTCAGCCTGCCGCAGATTGCCGCTTTCAGCGTATGTAGTGGGGCATCTCCTCCGGTACCACCATTGAGATCTCTACCATTCCGGCGATCATGCCGTCGCGGCGCCAGGGTGTCTGGTAAATGACCTTGCGCAGTCCGTTTTTCGAGATAGTGTAGGAATTGCTTTCACCTGTGGCAAGCATATGGCGTATCTTTTCGCGCGAAGCCTCTGAGTGGCATTCGAAGAGGTTTTTGCCTATAAGGTCGCCGTGGGAGGCGAATGTCTCCCTGGCGCGGCTGTTCATGTAAAGTATTATTCCGTTGCTGTCGCACACGGTGACGGCGCAGTTTATGTCGTCTGCCCATTGTAAGTGTTCCGGTATCATAATGATGTTTTTAGCTGTAAGTAAGTCATGAAAATTATTACGTATAAGAAAGATAACCGACTTTATATTATCCGCGGCATCCTTTCGCCGGTTTTCACCCTTATCTTCAGTCGTGTAGCCCGCTACACTCCTTCATCTTCGGACAGAAACCGACTGAAAGTATGCTCCCGGATAATATAAAATAATTTCCACGACTTACTTACGTAATGCAAAGATAAGCAACTGTTCAAAATTATTGTTTAATTTTGCGAGGTAAAGTCTAACTATACAGAAACGCTATGCAGCCGATTACTGATAACATAAGGTTTATTGGGGCCGAGGATGACAATCTCGATCTTTTCGAGGGACAGTATCCTTTGGTTAAGGGGATCTCGTATAACTCATATCTCATTGACGATGAAAAAATCGCGGTGGTGGACTCTGTGGATGTGCGCAGGTGCGGCGACTGGCTCGCGGCTCTGGGCGACGCCCTCGGGGAGAGAGTGCCCGAGTATCTTGTGGTGCAGCATGTGGAGCCCGACCACTCGGGGAGCATACACGCGCTTCTCTCCCGCTACAGCGATATGAAAGTTGTGGCTACGGCAAAGGCTGTGGCGATGCTCGGTGGCTTTTTCGAGGATGTGGATTTCGCGGCGCGTTCCATCGTGGTCAAGGATGGCGACACACTGTCGCTCGGTGCCACAACGCTCAGGTTCATCACCGCCCCGATGGTACACTGGCCGGAGGTAATGATCACGCTCGACGAGACCGACGGCGTGCTTTTCTCCGCCGACGCTTTCGGCACATTCGCCATGTCGTCGGACAACGGATGGGATGACGAGGCGCGCCGCTACTACTGCAATATAGTAGGTAAGTTCGGAGCAAGCGTGCAGACCCTGATGAAAAAGATCGCTCCTCTAAAATTCAGTGTCATAGCGCCGCTCCACGGCCCTGTATTGAAAGGGGATCTGGCACATTACTGGACGCTTTATGACAAATGGAGCCGCTATGAGCCGGAGACGAAAGGTGTGCTGGTGGCATATGCCTCCATCTATGGCGGCACCGCCGAAGCTGCCCGCCGTATGTCGACAATGCTCCGTGAGGAGGGAGCCGGCGAGGTGGTGCTGTTCGACCTCACACGCCATGATGTCTCCTATGCCGTGGCCGAGGCTTTCCGTCTGAGCCATATGGTGCTTTGTTCCGTCACTTACGACGGCGCACTTTTCCCTGCCATGCATGTTTTCCTGGACCATCTGGCACGCAAAAGTTTCCGCAACCGCACTGTCGGGCTGATCGAGAACGGATCGTGGGCTCCTGTCGCCGGGAAGCTCATGTGCGATATGCTCTCGGGCATGAAGGGGATGACTGCCATGGATCCTGTGGTGACACTCAGGAGCCGCCTTCACAACAGTGATCTCCCTGTGATGAGGCAACTTGCCCGTGCAGTTGCCGGGGAGTGCCGCTGACAGGCGGGAGAGCCGCAGGGCATCCTCCGCGATGCACATGAACGGTGCGCTTTGAATCCGTTCCCATGAAATACCTTAAATAAAAACCATGAAATTACAGAAGAATATTCGCGTGCCGGGACTGATAGCGATATCGGCTCTCGGCGCGTTGTGCTGCATCGCGGCTGAGAAAGTCAAGATAGACGGATATGTAGGCTCAAGGATAGAATCCTGCATAGACAACCGTGTAAAACCCCAGGACACGGAGATGCTCGTGGAGCCTTTCCGCCATCTTACGGAGGGCACCCGCTGGCAGACAGAGTTTGTGGGGAAATGGATGCTCGGCGCGATAGCCTCATACCGTTATGACAATGATCCCGCGCTGCTCGACAAAATCAGGAATACAGCCGCGGCACTCATGGAAACGCAGCGCGACGACGGCTATATAGGCAATTACAATGCTGAAAGCCGCCTTACCAACTGGGATATATGGGGGAGGAAATACACATCGCTTTCCCTGCTCGAATATTACCGCCTTACGGGCGACGATAAAGCCCTGGCCGCGGTATGTGCCTTAATCGACGGGCTGATAGCGGAACTTGATACCAAAGGGACGGATATTGCCGATACGGGCCTTTACCGTGGTATGCCGAGCTGTTCGATACTGGAGCCGGTGGTGTATCTGTACAATTATACCGGCGAACCGCGTTATCTTGATTTCGCCCGGCGCATAGTGGCATCCATTGAGAAAGAGGGGAGCACACAGCTGGTAAGCAAAGCACTCGCCGGTGTTCCGGTGGCGCATAGATTTGAGTTTCCCAAGGCATGGTGGTCGTTTGAAAACGGCCACAAGGCATATGAGATGATGTCATGCTATGTGGGACTGATGGAACTGGGGAAAGCCACAGGCAATCAGGACTATCTCAAAGCCGCCGTTGCCGCTGCCGACAACATCATTGATACTGAGATTAACATCGCCGGGTCGGGAGCTGCTTTCGAGTGCTGGTATGACGGCCGTGTACGCCAGACAGTGCCGGCATACCATACGATGGAGACCTGCGTGACTTTTACCTGGATGCAGCTGTTGTCAAAGCTCTGGGAGCAGACAGGCGACGCGCGGTATGCAGACCAGTTCGAACGTACCATGTATAACGCCCTGATGGCCGCGCTGCGGGCAGACGGGAAACAGATCTCCAAATACAGCCCGCTCGAAGGAAGGCGCCAGGAGGGGGAGGAGCAATGCGGCCTGCCGATTAACTGCTGCAACGCAAACGCTCCACGTGCATTCGCCATGATACCCGAATTCGCCGCCGTGATGAAGTCTGATACCGTGTTCGTGAATCTTTATCTGCCCGGTAAGAAAACATTCAAGGCAGGACGCAACGAACTGACACTGACAGTTGACAGCGACATACCCCGTTCCGGGAAAATCTCCGTCACTCTGGAGCAGACAAAGCCGGCGAAAACAGTGCTGGCACTGCGTGTGCCTGAATGGAGCGGCGATACTCCCGGCTACCGTTATCTGGAGACCGGCCGGCAGAAGCAATACTCATTCAGCGGGGATTTCGGCATACAGACAAAAGTGGAGGAACTGAACGGGATGCAGGCTATAGTGAGAGGGCCGGTGGTGTTTGCCCGCGACAGCCGGTATGCCGACGGGAATGTGGATGAATGTTGTGTGATACAGGCGCAGAACGGCGTAGTGGACTCCCGTTTCGCCCCGCAGTCAGACCCTTCCTTCTGGCTTACTCTTGAAGTGCCGGCAGTGTTGGGCACTGATCTTGAGAATCCGGAAAATTCAACTCCGAGATATATAAAGTTCTGCGATTTCGCGTCGGCCGGCAACGACTGGGCGCCATCGGGGCGTTATCGTGTATGGCTCACCAGGCCAATCAATTCAATGTCGCAACCGTATCATAAATATTGATTATTTACCGGTCAGATTACTTGCCGTTTTATTTTCCTCACATATGAAAAAATCATTATCACTTCTGGCCGCAATGCTCGTGGCATTCCAGTGGAGCGCGGCCATAGAGATCGTTTCCGGTCCGTATCTCCAGAATCTTACTGACACATCGTGCGACATATTGTGGCGTACCGACCTGCCCTCCACGGCCTGGGTGGAACTGGCTCCCGACGATGGATCTCACTTCTATCAGCAGGAACGCCCCGCCACATATGCCACCGATCTGGGGCGCGCTGTGGTCGGCACAATGCACAAAGTGACGCTTAAGGGACTGAAACCGGGCACCTCATACAGATACCGCATATATTCCGAGGAGGTACTGCGCCAGGAGCCTTACCATGTGGACTACGGGGGGATTGCAGCCTCCGAGGTATATCGTGCCGAACCGCTGATGTTCACCACCCTGTCGCCCGACAAGGAGGCGATTGACTTCTTTGTGATAAATGACATACATGGCCGCAATGAAGTGCTCACCGACATGCTTTCCGGGGTGAAGAAAGGTGTCACCGATTTCGTGTTCTATAACGGCGACATGGTCAACTATATGGACAGCATCGAAAGCATCTTCAGCGGATTCATAGACACCTCGGTCGGGCGGTTTGCTTCCGAGATTCCGTTCATGATGAGCCGCGGCAACCATGAGACACGCGGGGCGGCCGCAAAAGACTACATGCGCTATTTCCCCACCCCTACCGGCAAACCATATTACTCGTTCCGTTCGGGGCCATGCTTCTTCATTGTGCTTGACGCGGGGGAGGACAAACCTGACAGTTCCATAGAATATTCCCGCACATCTTTCTTTGACGATTACCGCACCGAGGAGGCGCAATGGCTGGAGGAGACACTCGCATCGAAGGAGTGCCGGGAAGCGCCTTTCAGGATCGTGATGATGCATGTGCCGTTTACCGGGGGAGGCTGGCACGGGCCGCTACATGCCAAAAGTCTTTTTCAACCCCTGCTCAACAAAGCCGGCATAGACCTGATGCTCTGCGGGCACATGCATGCCTATTCCTATCATGAGAAAGGGGAGGAGGGCTCGGATTTCCCCGTGCTTGTCAATTCAAACAACGAGTACCTGAGGGTGAAAGCCGATACCGGCAGCATATCCCTGGTTGTAATGGACCCGCAGGGAAAGACCATACGCGAGTTCCGGTACGACCGGACCGCCCGCTTGTAATGTGCGTCTAAACCATTTTACAATAGCGTCTAATCCAAAAATAAATTTGTAGCTTTGTATTTGTTATGAAGCCAGTAAAGCCACAGCCTACATTACCAGATGATGACGCAGGATTTGGGAGTCTTGTGAATCGTATCGTGTCTTTGGTATCAGAAGCCAAGACAAAAATTTTGCGTCAGATAGACGATACTCTTGTAATAACCAATTGGCATATTGGAAAGTATATCGTAGAATTTGAACAAGACGGCAAAGCCAGGGCTGCTTATGGAGAAGGGTTGCTACGAAGTTTATCCAAGCGGTTGACACTCCAACTCGGAAAGGGATATAGTCGTTCAAATCTGCAAAATATGAGGCGGTTCTATCTGTACTATCCAAAATGCCAGACAGTGTCTGGCAAATTAAGTTGGTCACATTGGTGTGAGCTTTTGGAAATTGATGATAGTCTTGAACGGCAGTTCTACGAGAATGAATGTATATCGCAAAATTGGGGTATTCGCACTCTCCGCAGACAGATTGATTCAGGATTGTTTATGCGGCTTGCTCAAAGTCAAGATAAGAACGGGGTATTGGCTTTGGCAGAGAACGGTCAGATAATCCGTTGTCCTCAAGATGTTGTAAAAGACACTTTTGTTCTTGAATTTCTGGGAATTCCGGAGGAAAAGAGATATTCGGAATCAAGCCTTGAGAAAGCTTTGATTGACAATATGCAAAAATTTCTTCTTGAGCTTGGCAAAGGTTTCGCTTTCATAGGAGAACAGTATCCGATTCATATTGGCAGCTGCGTGGCAGTGGATCACCGGCGTCAAACCACCATCGCAGATT
>CADFRV010000124.1 GCA_902836725.1 Muribaculaceae bacterium | reverse complement strand
GAATGAACCGTCGACTGAATATCCTCTCTGCCGCAGTGGCCACACTGCTGGCAGTCATATTTCTAACAGGTTGCTCCACCGCCAAAAAAGGAGCCGTAAAACAGCAGACCGGTGAAATCCCCACAGACATCGCCCTCCAGACACCGGCGCAACGCTATGCCGGATTATGCGAGAGCTATGCCGACTGGCAGGATGTGAACATGCCTGTGCGCCTGTCTGTCACCTCCCCCAAAAGCATCAGCCTCTCGGCACGCGCCGCCATGAAACGCGACAAATGGATCAGCATATCGGTGCGCATGCTCGGCTTCGAGGTGGCGTCGCTTTTCGTAGACAAGGATTCCGTGCATGTCATCGACCGCTACCACAAGGCATATCTGTCGGAAAGCATCGCGAAAGTCTTCGGATCAACCGGGCTGAAAGTCGCCGATATACAGGACCTCCTGCTTGGCCGCGGATTCGTGATCGGCGACGCGGGGGGCACTTTCACCCCTCCTCTGGCCACGGCACTTGAGTTCGTAAACTCACCCGAAGGACTGATGATCCTCCCGGCCATTCAGCCGCAGGAATTTGAATACGGATTCATCCTCGCCAACGACGCGAACCGCATAGGGGTAGCCTCGGTAAATGTAAAAAACAGAAACGCCGGGGTCATCACATACTCCGACCCGATAGCCACCCGTCAGGCAGGCAGTTTTGCCGGAGAGGCATCCATAGAACTGATGCAGGGGAAGAAATTCGCGGCGTCGCTCAAATGGAACTTCTCATCGGCAAAATGGAATACAGGCGAAGAGCGCACCTGGAAACGTCCGGCAGACTACTCGCGCATCGACGCGGCGGCCATAATCTCAAAGCTCACGAAACTATAATCCGAAATCATCCCACCCACGGTGTACCAGTCATTATCATACATCCTTCTCATCACGGCACTCCTGCTATGCGGCCCGGTCCACGACGCCACCGCACAGCAGCGCAAGAACGCACGCACCGAGCAGGTATCCTCTTCCCCCGGAAAGAATACCAAGAAGGGGACATCGGCCTCCTCACGGCGTAAGGCCGCGGCAACCTCCACGCGCAAGAAAACCACCTCGAAAAGCGCCGCTCCCCGCACTGCTGACGAAATAAAACGTGCGAAAGAGCGCACGCAGGGCGACATACGCGAGGCACAGCGCAAGATACAGCTCAACACCCGAGAGACAGAGCAGCGCCTTAACCAGCTCAACCTCCTGGAAGGGGAGATAGAGCAGTGCAACACCCGTATCGGAAGCCTCACGGCATGTGTGGACTCGCTGAACTCGCGCATAACCGTGGCGGGAGACTCCATCGCGGCCCTTGACCGCCGTCTGGCCGCCATCACCGAAAGATATATCAAGTCACTGCGCAAGACACAGGGACACGGCCAGCAGATGAGCGACCTGGCGTTTATCTTCTCTTCGGAGTCGTTCTCGCAGGCATACAGGCGCATGCGTTCACTGCGCCAGTTCTCCAAATGGCGCAAACGCCGCTCGCAGGAGATCTCAGGCATGCGGTCGGAACTCGACAGACGCCGCGAGGAGCTGACACGCATGCGCGGCAATGTGACATCCTCCCTCACGTCGCTCAACAACGAGCGCGCCACACTGGTGAAGAAACAGGGTGAGACCGGATCGCTTGTGGAACGCCTGCGCCGCGAGGGTGGAGAGCTGAAACAGATCATGGCACGACGCCAGCAGGAAGCCGCCTCGCTCGACGCCGAGCTTGACCGCATCATAGCGGAGGAGGCACGGCGCCAGGAACAGCTGCGCCGCGAGCGCGAGGAAGCGGAACGCAAAGCACGTGAATCGGCTGAAGCCAAAGCGCGTGCCGAGGAGGAAGCTGCCCGTCAGGCAGCCGAGAAAGCCGAGGCTGAACGCATAGCCCAGGCAGAGGCCCGTGCCGAAGCCGAGGCACGCAAAAAGGCCCAGGCCAAGGCTGAGGCTGAGAAACAGGCCGCCCTGCAGAAAGCACACGACGAGGCCGAGCGCGAGCGCATACGCCAGAAAGCTGAGGAGAAAGCCGCCAAAGAGGCTGAGGAACAGGTAAAGAAAGAGCGCGAGGCCGCCCGCAAGGCAGAGCAGAAAAAGATAAAAGAGGAACGGGAGGCCGAGAAAAAACGCCTCGAGGCCGAAAAGAAAGCCGCACGCGAAAAGGCCAAGAACGGCAAACCGGTGAAACACAAGGGACGCAACAACGGGCGTGGCGACGTGGGAGTACCCGAAACATCCCCTGCCCCGGCAGGTACAGCTCCGGTGCTCACCGCCCCCACGGGGGGCACAAGCGGAGTGGCACCAACGGTATCGCTCCCCACCGGCGACGATTTCGGGAAATACCGCGGACGTCTCCCCTTCCCTGTCACGGGTCATTACACGATAGTGAAACGGTTCGGACGGCAGAAACACCCTACTCTCCCACATGTGGAGACCACCAATTCCGGCATAGACATGGCCACGGCCGCTGGCGCGGCGGTGCGATGCGTATTCGACGGAGAGGTATCGGCAGTGTTCCGCCCCGACGGCTACAACAACGTGGTGGTCATACGCCACGGCCGCTATATGACCGTCTACGCCAACCTCGGCACGATCAGCGTCTCCACCGGCCAGAAAATCAAGGCCGGCGAGACCATCGGCACCGTGTACTCCGATCCCGCCGACGCCAACCGCAGCATCCTCCATTTCGAGATCCGCAACCAGCGCCAGAAAGAGAATCCGGAGGAATGGCTCAAGAGATAGCGCACAGCGCTATCTCTTGAGAAGAAGCAAGAAGTCAGAGCATTAGAAGTCAAGCAAGAATAGATTTTTGTTGATGGCTCTGATTCCTCTGATGGCTCTGATTCCTTGTACAAAATATATTCTTGCTTGACTTCTAATGCTCTTACTTCTAACGCTCTATGGATGATATCAGATACATGAGAATGGCGCTCCGGGAAGCGGAGCAGGCCGCCCGGGAAGGGGAGATACCTATCGGGGCAGTAGTGGTATGCGACGACATGGTGGTGGGGCGCGGACACAATCTCACGGAGACACTGGGGGACGTGACCGCCCACGCCGAGATACAGGCGATCACCGCCGCAGCACAGACACTCGGCGGGAAATATCTCACAGACTGCACGCTCTATGTGACCGTAGAGCCATGCCTGATGTGCGCCGGCGCAATCGCCTGGGCACAGATACCACGCATCGTCATTGGCGCCCCAGACAGCAAACGGGGATATTCTACATTCGTAAGCCGCAAACCGTTTCATCCCAAGGCCGTAGTCACAGAGGGGGTATTGGAAGAGGAATGTGCCGCCCTGATGCGCTCGTTTTTCGCTCTCAGACGATGACCGTGCGATGCCCGAGGCGTTTCCGATAGCAAAATGACATGCAAAGGTAGGAAAAATTAGCATTTTAATCTAAAATCAGCACACACCTATTGCATCAGATACAAAGAGTTGCTATATTTGCCACATATATTTTAAATGTTATCTGCCGTTAAATCTTATGTCGGCAGAATTCCGGCATAATCTGTCACACAATCATATATCATATTATATCATTTTATGAAGAGAAATCTACACTTTCTTGCATTGCTGTCTGTAGCAGCGATATCTTTCAACGTGGCATTGGCTACTCCGGCAGAGCCGCCACGCAACCAGACAGGTACATACAATCCTGAGAACAATTCGATAATCATCACAGCCACAGCACCGAAGTATACCGAGTATGACTGGGAGACATCTATCCAGGAAGAACTGGAATACATAACCAGTGTGACCATACACCGGCACATCTCCGGCACCGAATGGCCCGATGCCCCCATTGCCACACTCACCGGCATAGTGCCCGGAGGAGAAATCAAATATGAGGATACTTCTGTAACAGATGACAAGACATACGAGTACCGCCTTACCTGCTACGTGGATGATGAGAAAGGGTCTTCCTCCTGGGTAACCACTTATAGCGGTATCCGGCCTGGCAAACTCCAGGAATTCAAAATCACCACTCCCGACCACAAGACCCCGGAGTTTGACATAACCGTGACCGCACCGGCCACCGACGAAAACGGCAACCAGCTCGAGTCGATCAGTTCCATACGTGTGGAAATGCATATATTGTACACATGGTACACCGTAGCCGAGGTGAAAGACATCGCCCCCGGCGAGACATTCTCCTTTCCCGTGACGGAAGGTGTGGAGCTTAACCAGAATTACAGCCTCCGTGCATACGCCATAAGAGGTGAAAACGGAAACGGAGAAGCCACAGAAGCCGGAATATATGTAGGAGAAGATATACCCGCAGCCCCCTCGGGACTGGCCTGGGATACGACAGACGACAAAATCACCCTCACCTGGGAGCTGCCCGAGACAGGCTCACGCGGAGGCTCCATAGACCCTGATGAGGTAAAATACAACATCTATGTGCGTTATGCAGGAGATACCGGTTATACCCTGCTTGTAAAAAACCATCCCGGAGAGCTATACACACATGATCTCGACCTAGTGGAGGAGGAGATTTTCCAGTTTGCGGTAGCCGCGGCCAACGGCATAGGGGAAAGCTACAAGCGGGTGGAAAGCGACAAGTTCACAGCGGGTCCTCCGGCAAAATATCCTTTCCGCGAATCTTTCGCCGGAAACATGTACCAGCACCGGGGATGGACCACAGCCACCACGCAGGATGACGAGTACTACACCTACAATGCCATAGAGACTTTCGATTACAAGACCGAATATTTCGTACGCGATGACATAAATATCTCAGTAGAGCCGCACGATGCCGACGGCGGACTGCTTGTGACACTCTTCTACGGCTACAGCGAGACCGGCCAGACCGAGAGCCTCATTTCACCGCGCATCAACTTCACCACAGCCAAGAACCCGGTCCTGTCGTTCTGGCAATACTTCATACCTGTTACAATAGAGGGAAGCGACAACGAGATCAGCGTAAGTGCCTGCGACGAAAGCGGCAATTTCAAGGAGGTACTCAATACCAGGAACCTCGAGAAACCCGAGGATCCGGGGTGGCGCCAGATAATAGTACCCCTCCCCCTTGGCGGAAAGGAATACGGCAAAGTGCGCATCGACATGATCCACGGTTCCTGGCCCATGGACATGATCATCGACAATATCCTGATCGACGAAGCTGAGACTGTAGGTATAGGAACCGTCGTATCCGACGACAATACCACATCGCCTGTGGAATACTACAACCTGCAGGGTATCCGCGTAGACAATCCCGCTTCAGGCGTATACATCCGCCGCCAGGGCACTTCCACATCAAAAGTGCTTATCGACTGAGCACAGATCTCTTTAATACGGAAAACATCAAATCTTCCATATCATGAAACCAAGACATCTGCTGTATGGCGCAATGGCGGTTCTGGCTTCGCTGACCTGCGTTTCAGCTACAGCACAGGACATTTCGTTGCGCTCCCCCTCGGGCACACCACCGACAAGATCCTACAACCTGCTCAACAACGATGCGTTGCTGTTCAAGACACCGGGCATGGGCCTGGTGACGAATCTTTCCGCCACACAGACCCGCGTCGGGTCTGACACCCGCAGTATCAAAGCGCCTCTGGCCGCTCCCCCCGCACCGGGTTATAATGTGAGACTGCAAGGCTGCAACCTGCGCGCTGCGGATACCGACGCCACCTCCATCGTGGTTTTCAGGGCGCACCCCGACTATGATATGACCACGATAGTGTCAGGCGACCAGTTCCGTGCCAACGGTGGCGGCTGCTACGCGGGCAACGACTATTATTATGTGAACTACACCCAATTCTGGGGTATGAACATAGTGCAGTTCTATCACTACGACACTGTCACATGGGAGCGTCTGACAGTAAGGGATGCCTCAGAAGGATGCATCGCCTACGACATGACCTACGATCCCACCGACGGGAACATCTACGGCGTGTTTTACAACGACGAGATGAACGGATATGTGTTCGGCACACTGGATCCCGAGACAGTGACACGCACCGCCATCGCTCCTCTCCCCTGCGAATATTTCGCTATCGCCGCCTCCCCGGATGGAGTGATCTACGGCATAGACGAAGATGGCAACCTCAACACCCTGGACAAGGCCACCGGCAATATCTCGCTTGTGGGTTCCACCGGAATAATCCCGAAATTCAAACAGTCGGCGGCTTTCGACTGCTCCACGGGACGTCTCTATTGGGTGGCCGTACAGGCAGACCAGAACTCGGCGCTCTATGAGGTGGATGTAAACACCGCAGCCGTGACAAAGATTTTCGACCTCCCGATCGAAGACCAGATAGTGGCTCTCGACGTGCTTACCCCAGAAGCGTCTGAACTTGCCCCCAACTCGGTGGATGACTTTACGTTCAGTCCCGTGGAGACCTCACTCAAGGGGATTGTCACCTTCACGGCGCCGGATTACTCATATGGCGGTACCCCCCTGTCGGATATGCTCACATACGACATCAGACTGGACGGTGCGACATTTGACTCGGGCACGATCGCTCCCGGCACCCCAAGGCAGGTGACCGTGACGGTTCCTGACGCGGGATTCCACACAGTCTCCGTGACCACCTCCAACTTCGCAGGCGTTTCTCCCGCGAAAGAAAGCAGGAGATGGTTCGGCTACGACACGCCTACGGGAGTGCGCAACCTCACGGTCTCGGCCGACGAAAACAACATCAATCTCAGCTGGGACGCTCCCACGGAAGGTATCCACGGCGGCTACATCGACACCGACGCCCTGCGCTACACCGTAGTGCGCCAGCCCGGATATACGGTTGTCTCCTCGCTCCAGAGCGGCACCACCTTCTCTGAGCCATACAGCAAGGATGGCATGGCATCGTATTATTACCATGTAACGGCTTACACCGACAATATGGTAAGCGAGACTGTGGTATCAGACAGGGTGCTGGTAGGATCGGCCTTCGTGCCACCCTACTCGGAGGATTTCGAGACCCCAAGGTCGGCTGATCTTTACACCATAATCGACGTGCATGGCGACGGGAACACCTGGCAGCTCGAATATGACGAGGATGACGCCACAGGCGACATGCGTTGCGGATATTCAAGAGACAACGCCAAAGACGACTGGCTCATTACTCCCCCCATCCGGCTCGAGGGAGGAAAACTTTACAACATTTCAATGCAGGCAATGGCCCGCGGCGGATTCCGCTACCCTGAAAAGATGAA
>CADFRV010000123.1 GCA_902836725.1 Muribaculaceae bacterium | reverse complement strand
TCTTTTCCCCGAGATGGCGGCGGATAAAATCATTGTAATTGATTTTTCCGAGGAAGCAGATGCCCTGGCTGTCCTTGCGGTATGCATTGGGCATGCGTGTCTCTACGGCAATCTCTCTGACGCGTTGCTTGGGGAGATCGCCGATGGGGAACATCAGATGCTTCAGCTGATCGTAGGAGATGCGTGCCAGAAAATCGGTCTGGTCTTTTATAGGGTCTACGGCTGTGGACAGATATACTTTGTCGCCGATATGTGTGGTGGAAGCATAATGTCCGGTCGCCGTCATATCGAATTCATGTCCCCACCGCTGCTCGAAGAAACCGAATTTGATCATCTTGTTGCACATGATGTCGGGATTGGGTGTCAGACCCTCCTTTACGGTTCTAAGGGCGTATTCCATGACGTTGTCCCAGTATTCCTCGTGCAACGACACTACATCAAACGGGAGGGAGTATCGGTTGGCTATGAGGGTACACATCTCAATGTCCTCTTCGGCCGAACAGTCACCTTCGCCGTTGTCAAGGCCGATACGGATATAAAACAGGTGCGGCTCGTGTCCCAGTTCCAGCAATCTGTGGACTGCTACGGCGCTGTCTACGCCTCCTGAAATCAATGCGGCTACTTTCATTCGCTTTGGGTCTGGGAGTTGTTCATCTTGGCGTTGACCTGGCGGAACGCTTCAAGCAGGTTGTCGATGTCGAAACTCTTCGACAGGATCTTGTGACTGCCGTTCAGATAATATATCACAGGCGGGTTACGCATGTCATACAGTTCGTCGATCTGGGGCATGGCGCCTACGATCCATTTCTTGTTGTAAACGGATGTGCGGTCTTTCCATGTGTCGTCAGCCTCCCCCGGATATATGCTCAATACGATCAGGTTGCCGGTATCGATGAGGTCGTTGAGGTTTACGTCGGCGGAAAGCCGCATCCTGGCGATCTCGCATTCGGTGCAGTCAGGATCATTGATGAAAAGAAGCACGTAGGCACCTTTCGGCAGATCGCTCAGGCGACCTGTGGTGCCGTCCGGTCTGGTGAACTCGAAATCGGGTGCCGGCATGCCGACTTGTGATCCCTCCAGAGCCGAAGCCTGATATTCGAACCTCGCCTTTTCGGCTTTGGAGATTTTGCGGTTCTCGGCTATGGCCTTGGCAAACGGGAGATAGCACTCGTCGCATACCAGTTTGGCGGTATCCGAATACAGTGTGGCTTCAGCGATTTCCCCCAGGGTAAGAAGATTCTTGGGATTCTTCTTCACCTCGGATATGAGCCGGTCGATGGAATTATGAACCACTCCAGCGTCGGCAAACGGCATGAAACTCACATAGTCACGGAAAGCCTCTTCCATTTTCTGCCGGGAGGAGAAGGCTGATTTAAGATTGCACCGTTTCCAGAAGTTTTCAATGAAGAAGTCTGATCTGTCACCGAGTGACTCCAGATTGTCAGGTACTTTAGGATATTCGAAATATGTCTCCGCGACTGTGGTCTGAGCGGCAATGCGCTCATGGGAGACTCCCTGCAGTGCAAGGAGTGCGCCCAGTGCTATTGTCGTTTTAGTTAATTTCATGTCTAAGTATGTTTACAACAAACATATATCCGCACCGGCGATAGGTTTACCGATGGCCGGTGGGATGCAAATTACATACAAAACATGCCCCGCAGGTGTCGTATTTCCCGCGGCGCGTCATCATGTATGATGCAAAGGTAACGAAACCACTTTGTTTTTGCAACTTCTGCATATGGCGCCGTATGAAAATTTCCTGATAACGGGTCGCGTCAGTGGCGCTGTAACCCGCTTTTTACCAGCGTCGGAAACTCATAAAAACATTATGGCATGAGATTTGTTAATAATGGTATAAAGAACGAAAAAACAGAATAACACTAACAGATTCAGATAATATATGAATTTCAACAGTTTCACAATCAAGTCGCAGGAAGCCATCCAGAAGGCTCTGGAATTCACCCGTTCTGCCGGTCAGCAGCAGATTGAACCTGTGCATCTTCTTAAGGCCATCATGTCGGAAGGGGAGGCTCTGGTGAAATTTATTTTCCAGAAAGTAGGCGCCAATCTGTCAGTCGTGGCAGCGCAGACCGACCGTGAAATAGCCTCCCTGCCAAAAGTGTCGGGGGGTGAGCCATATCTCAGCCGCACATCCAACGATGTCTTGCAGAAATCGCTGGATATCGCCAAAAAGCAGGGTGACGAATATGTCACGCTCGAAGCCATGCTTATGGCTCTTTTTCAGGTGAACTCATCCGCTTCCACCATTCTGAAGGATGCAGGGCTCGGAGAAAAAGAACTCAGCGCCGCCATAGAAGAGTTGCGCAAGGGGAAGAAAGCTACCGATCAGAGTGCCGAGGATACATACAACTCCCTCAGCAAATATGCGATAAACCTTAACGAACGTGCCCGTGCGGGCAAACTTGACCCGGTGATCGGGCGTGACGACGAGATACGCCGTGTGCTCCAGATACTCAGCCGCCGCACAAAAAACAATCCTATGCTTATCGGTGAGCCGGGTACCGGCAAGACTGCGATTGCCGAGGGGCTTGCGCAGCGCATAGTGCGGGGCGACGTGCCGGAGAACCTGCGTAGCAAGCAGATCTTTTCGCTTGACATGGGTGCGCTTGTGGCGGGAGCCAAATACAAGGGTGAGTTTGAGGAACGTCTTAAAGCGATCGTAAACGAAGTGACACAAAGCGACGGGGAGATAATTCTCTTTATCGATGAGATCCATACTCTTGTAGGCGCAGGAAAAGGGGAGGGGGCAATGGATGCCGCCAATATCCTCAAACCGGCTCTGGCACGTGGAGAGCTCCGCAGTATCGGTGCCACGACACTTGACGAATACCAGAAATATTTCGAGAAAGACAAGGCGCTTGAACGCCGTTTCCAGAAAGTGATGGTAAACGAGCCTGACGAAATGAGCGCCATCGCCATCCTCCGTGGCCTCAAGGAACGCTATGAGAACCATCACAAAGTGCGTATCCGTGATGAGGCGATTATTGCCGCCGTGCAGCTTTCAGAGCGTTATATCACCGACCGTTTCCTCCCCGACAAGGCTATCGACCTGGTGGACGAGGCTGCCTCGAAACTGAGACTGGAGATAGATTCCGTGCCTCAGGCGCTTGATGAGATCTCCCGCATGATCGCACAGAAAGAGATCGAGCGTGAGGCTATAAAGCGTGAGGGCGACAAGGAAAAGGTGCGTGAGATCGAAAAAGATCTTGCCGCCATGCGCGAGGAAGAAAAGGAATTCACTGCCAAATGGAAGGCTGAAAAGGAGCTGATCAACAAGATCCAGCAGAACAAGATCGATATCGAACAGCTGAATTTCGAGGCAGACCGCGCCGAGCGTGAGGGGGACTATGCCAAAGTGGCAGAGATCCGTTACTCGAAAATACAGCAGAAAGAGCAGGAGAACGTCAACATCCAGGAACAGCTGAAATCCATGCAGGGTGAGAAAGCCCTGATAAAGGAGGAGGTAGAGGCTGATGATATCGCTGATGTGGTGTCACGCTGGACAGGAATTCCGGTAAACAAGATGGTACAGAGCGAGAAAGAAAAACTCCTCCATCTTGAAGAAGAACTTCACGGCAGAGTTATCGGTCAGGAGGAGGCTATACGCGCCATCGCCGATGCCGTGCGCCGCTCGCGTGCCGGACTGAACGACCCCCGCCGTCCTATCGGATCGTTCATCTTCCTGGGTACCACGGGTGTTGGAAAGACGGAACTGGCGAAAGCGCTGGCAGAGTATCTTTTCGATGACGAGAACATGATGACCCGCATAGATATGAGCGAATATCAGGAGAAGCATGCCGTGAGCCGCCTTGTAGGAGCGCCTCCGGGATATGTGGGTTATGACGAAGGCGGTCAGCTCACCGAGGCTGTGCGCCGTAAACCTTATTCGGTGGTTCTGTTCGACGAGATCGAGAAAGCGCACCCCGACGTGTTCAATATCCTGCTGCAGGTGCTTGATGACGGCCGTCTGACAGACAACAAGGGGCGTATGGTGAACTTCAAGAACACGATCATAATAATGACCTCCAATATGGGATCTTCCGTGATACGTGAGAATTTCGCGGCAATGACGCCTGAGAACCGCGACGAGGTGGTTGAAAAGACGAAAGCCCAGGTGCTCGACATGCTGAAGCAGACCATCAGACCCGAGTTCCTCAACCGTATCGACGAGACCATAATGTTCACCCCTCTCAACCGTGCGGAGATAGAGGAGATCGTGGGCTTACAGGTGAAATCGGTGAGCAAGATGCTCGCGGCAAACGGCATTACGCTTACGGTCACTCCCGCCGCTCTGTCGCTTCTTGCCGATGAGGGGTATGATCCCGAATTCGGCGCCCGTCCTGTAAAGCGTGTCATACACCGCCTGGTGCTGAACCGTCTGTCAAAAGACATTCTCGCACAGACAGTAGACAAATCCAAACCGATTGTGATTGACGCTGTCGACGGGGAACTTAAATTTACAAACAGTTGATCATAAATATGTATGTGTGGAAACCGGGCCGCCTATGGGACAGTCATTGCGACGGTCCGGTGCCACATGATACGACTTATCAGACAGTACATTTTTTAAATTCAGGGATATGAAGAAGATTTTTTACTATTTGCTCCTTATGTTGCCGTTAGGGATGCTGGCAACAAGTTGTGATGATGACGACAACAAGATTCCCAATGTGTCGATACAGGCTACTATAAGTGGCGGTGTTTTCGATGACGACGAAATTTATGTAGTCAAGGGTGAGACGCTTGTTATCGACGGACTGAAAATGGTGAACAACACCAACAAAGAGGGTACTCTTGGCGCTGTTACCTATTATTGGGACCATTACCTTATCGGTACGAATATCACCCAGCCGTTCTCGTTGTCGATAAATACCGCTGAACAGCCTCTGGGTCGCCATCTGCTCCAGGCACAGATGCCAATCTATGTAGTGGATTATCCTATCTGCTGGGGTTATATCCAGTATTATGTCAACATCGTTGAAAGCGCAAGCGACCTCCCCGGTGGCGGCGTGGAAGGGGGTGACCAGCCCACTTCCAAAGTGGTGAACGGCATAATAAAGGCAAAGGAATAAGCGCCTAACCGATTCTATCGCATAATAGAACTACGTAATCAGAAATACAGTGTCCGTAAAATCATATCAGGATTTTACGGACACTGTCGTATATGAAGTGTGTGGTATGTCAAAGCACCACTACCTTATCGGAATATTGCTTTTCACCTTGTGTCAGCGTTACTATATATGAGCCTTTTGCAAGTGGGAGAAGCATCTGGTCGGCGGCGGCAACGGAGGTTGTCAGACGGCCGGCCAGATCATACACAGATGCGGAAAAACGTCCTGCCAGTCTGATGTCTATGCTCCCCGGATTTGAGACAATCACATATGATGCATCTGCCGATGGTTTCCTGATATCGGTTGAAGAACCGTCGTCTACATATTTCAGAACTGGATATTCTCCCTCTTTCATCGTCCAGACGTTATTGAAATCCCAGGACAGATTGTTGTCGTAAAATGCTTTGGTACGGAATGTGGCTTCGGGAAGAGTGGTTATTTTTCCCGCAGGTATCTGTGCTCCTACACCGCCGTCTCCCACATAGGTCAGTTTCAGCTCTTCCTTGAGCCTCATCAGCAGATTGAGAACCTGGGCCTGGATGGACACATCCAGCGCGGAAACCGCCTCGTCGCAGACGACGAACTTCGGCTTCACGGCAAGGCTGCGGGCGATGCCGATGCGCTGACGCTGACCGCCGGAGAACTGATGCGGGAAGCGATGCAGGAAGTAGCTCGCCAGACCCGCGTCCTCCATCGTCTTGATGATGTATTCCTGCATGCGCTCGTCGTTCTTCTTGAAGAAGCCGTGCGCCAGCAGACCTTCGCCGATGATGTTACCCACGGTCATGCGCGGGTTCAGGCTGGAATACGGATCCTGGAAGATGAGCTGCAAGTCGCGGCGCAGCCTGCGGATTTCGTTGTATTCCAGACGCGCAAGATCGATGCCTTCGTCGCGCAGCGCTTCGTAACGCGCAAAGTCCGCGTCGCCCGCGTACTGCGCCCGCATCGTGTCGAGCTGCTTGCGCACGTCGCCGATCTGGCACGCGAGATCGGCCAGCTTTTCGTCGATCTTCGCGAGATCCGCGCGCAGTTTGGTTTCCTTGTTCTTGAGCCCGCCGACGTTCTTGCCTTTTTCTTCGCCTTTCTTGATGTCAAAGAGCACGTCGTCCAGATCGAGCTGCACCGCCGCGCGGCGGTTCATTTCCTTTACGCGGGCGCTGGAAATGCGGTATTCCTCCAGGAACAGCTTCTGCGCGGGATGAACGTCCTTCACGCAGACGAAGCCGCCAATGAGGTTCGCCATATCCAGCAGCGCGTCGTTCTCGTCCTTGACGGCCTTGTCCAGCTCGTTGTGCTTCTTGTACTTCGCCTCGCCGTCCGGCAGCGCGTCGTATTCCTTCTGCACGTTGGCCAGATGCTTTTTCAGCTCGTGCCACTTTTCGCGGCGCTTTTCGAGCGTTTGCAGCGTCTTTTTGACGTAAGCTGGGGCGAGATCGTCCAGCGTGCGGCCGTAATACATCGTCCGGCCGTCCGTCTGGCGATAGAGCTGGAGCAGCGTGCGGCCCAGCGTGGACTTGCCGCAGCCGCTCTCGCCGACCAGACCAAAGGTTTCGCCCTCGTAGATATCCAGCGTAATGCCGTCGTTGGCCTTGACGAAAAGGCCCTTCTTTTTCAGCGGGAAGTATTGCTTGAGGTTGCTGACGCGAAGCAGCACCTTCTTCCCCTCTTTACTTGAGGTTTGCACGGCGCTCCTCCTTTCTGGGGTAGAAGCAGCGCACCTGCTGCTCCTCCGTCACGTTCACCAGCTCCGGTTCTTCCTCCAGGCAGCGCTGCTGGCAATACTTGCAGCGCGGCGCAAATTTGCAGCCCTTCGGCAAGTTCAGCGGATGCGGCACCGAGCCGGGGATGGATTCAAGCCGAACGCCGGCGGGCGTATCCAGTCTCGGAATGGAGACCATCAGGCCCTCGGTATACGGATGGGAGAACTCGCAGTCGGTGAAGAGCGTCTTAGCCGGGGCCATTTCGACCACCTGTCCGCAGTACATGACGGCCACGTCGTCCGCCATCTGAGCGATGACGCCGAGGTCGTGGGTGATGAACAGGATGGACGTGCCATGCTCGCGCTTGAGGT
>CADFRV010000122.1 GCA_902836725.1 Muribaculaceae bacterium | reverse complement strand
ATATGGCAGGAGAGGGAATGTATATATGTATGCCGGCGCATATGTCACGCGCCGCGGACTGACTGTGGCCTTGGCCACCCGGGAACCATATTGCGGCGGAATTACCGGGGACGCCTCCGTGTCTGTGGGAGAGAGACGGACAAGCGCCGGCGTGCACACTGCGAATCGGCAAGGCACTATTTCGCCATATTAGTTCCAAATGCAAAAATACACATTTTTTTTGGCTTTTACCATATGGTCAAAATTTATTTGCAAAATTTTCTCCGCAGGCGTAACAGCAGGCGTAACGCCATCCGCCGCTGCATTGCGCACTGATTCAGGGGAGTCATTTGCACACTAATACGAAAAGGGCTAATTTTGCATCAGATATGCACCTAAGACACATTTACGAATGACAAAAACACAAGCTGACAGACGACCGGCCTCATATGGGAAAAAGACCAGACTGAAACGCGCCCTGGCATGGTGGAGACGCAAAATACCGGCATGGTGTGTCACTGCTGCCGTGGCAGGAGCCATACTTTGGCTCACACTCGCCAGAACTCCCCTCCCCGAAACCGATCTCCCATCAATCCCCGGCGCCGACAAGGTGGTGCATGCGATAATGTTCGGCACACTTACCCTGGTAATGTGCTGGGACTGGTACGTGAGCCGCCGTCGCCCGCTGCAAATGTGGCAGACAGCCCTATGCGCCACGGTTGCCATAGCGGCAGGTGGCGCCATCGAACTGATACAGGGTGCGATGGGGTGCGGGCGCAGCGCCGACATAATGGATTTCGTGGCAGATACGGTCGGTGCCGTGGCGGTGATGTGTGTGATAATGGGGCGCACACGCCGCTAAATAAACAGAGCGCCGCGACAGGACCGTTGATCCTGACACGGCGCTTATAAGGAGGGCATTTGATATATCTGTCAAACGCCCTGTAAAGCTGTCTGAGAAACGTTATTTCACGGCGGCGGAATCGGCCGGGGCGGTGAGTGTGCCGTCGAAATAAGCCTTAATGTCGGCACGGAGATCGGCGTCCTGCTTGTCGCGCGACAGAATAGTGCCGTCGGGACCGAAAAGGATTATGCAGGGGATTCCTGAAATGCCATACAGATCGGTGGGCACCGACTGTGCGTTCATGATCTGCGGCCAGGGAAGCTGATGTTTCTCTACGGCCTGGATTGTGTTCTCAGGCTCGTCCCATACGGCGACGCCGAGCACTTCAAGACCTTTGGAGCCATATTCGCCGAGAATTTCCTTGATGACTTTGGTTTCCTTTATGCATGGGCCGCACCAGCTTGCCCAGAAATCCACAAGCACAGGCTTTCCGCGCCCCACATAGTCAGAGAGGCTCTGCTTCACGCTGTCGTTCTCTATGGTGAAATCCACAAATTTGTTGCCCACGGAGGTCTTCTCCTTGTTCTCGGCGGCCTCCAGCAGTTTTGCCACACGCTTGTACTCCTTGAGTGAGGGATGCGCCTCAAGCATTGCGTTCAGTTCGGCAAGGTTCATGGAATATGCCTTGTCAAGGAAAAGGCTGTATCCGATCACATTGTCGAGGTTCGCATTGAAAACAGAGTCGATGTATGCCTCATATTCGGCATTGAGAAGCTCACGCGCCTCATTTCCGGTAGAGTCCTGCGGGATTTTCTCATATCTTTCTCCCAGTTCCTGTACATGGGCGCTGATCTTGTTGTTCATGTCATTGAACGGTGTACCCGATGCCTTGCGGTCGGCCATCGTGATCTCACCCCCTTCAAGCGTAAGACTGCCCATGCGGTTGCCGTTGATGATGAGGCGTGCGGGCACAGGAGAAGTCACGGTGCCTGAAAATTTAGCGGTTCCGTTCTCCACAGTCACAGAATCTATCTTTTCCCCGGTATCGAAATTTACCAGGAAAGCGGTGGCGCCGTCGTATTCGGCCGGCACCGTAGCGGTAACCACGTAAGCGTCGGAGGATGAGGTCGACGCACTGCAGGCGGCAAGCATCGTTCCTGCCGCGATAGAGAGAAGTTTGATTTTCGTTTTGGTCATCATATCGGGATTTTGTAATTTTAGGCGATTTTTCTATGCAATAAACCTCACAAAGTAACGCATTTTTTTGTTATAACAGAAACGATGCACAAAATATAATTGTTGCGTCAGTGAATTTAAACAAGAATACCTGACAAATTCACCACATGGCGTCACCGGCAAGTATGCCGCAGACAGACAACATCCACTTATGACACAATATCTAACGACAGCCATTGCCGATAGCCTGAGGGCCAACTGGCATACTCCCATCCTCTCTGATTTCCAGGGTGCATCGCTCACCGGCAGCGATGTAGCCGAGCGTATAGAGAAAATACATATCATCCTCAAGGAGACAGGCATAACCCCCGGAGACAAAATCGCGCTGTGCGCCCGCAACTCCTCTTCGTGGGCCACGGCTTTTCTCGGAGCACTTACATACGGGGCTGTGGTAGTGCCGCTGCTGCATGAATTCCATCCGGAGAATGTGGAGTACCTGGTGTCGCACTCCGAGGCCCGTCTGCTGTTTACTGAAAAAAGCATATTCGATCAGCTCGACGAGACCCGCCTGGGGGATGTGCTCGGTGCGGTGCTCATACCGGAAATGACCGTCGCTTTCAGCCGCTCCAAAGCGCTGACAACGGCCATAGAGCAGACAGACGCGCTTTTCGCAAAAAAATATCCCGACGGATTCACGCAGAAGGATGTGGACTATCCGCAGATGCCCCTCGACCGTCTGGCGCTCATCAACTATACCTCTGGCTCTACGGGCAACTCCAAAGGTGTCATGCTGAGTTACGGCAATCTGTGGAGCAATGTAAGTTTCGGACTGAAGAAGATCGACTTCCTCCACAAGGGGGACGGCATGCTGAGCATGCTCCCGCTGGCCCATATGTACGGCCTTGTGTTCGAATTCCTCTTCCCGCTCTGCAAAGGGTGCCACATAACATTCCTCGGGCGTGTTCCCTCCCCCAAGGTAGTCCTCTCGGCTTTCTCACAGGTGCGCCCGAAACTTGTCATCACCGTGCCTCTGGTCATAGAAAAGATCGTTAAAGGCAATGTGTTCCCCAAACTGCGCAAGCCTCTGATGAAATTCCTGCTTGCCATACCGGGAGTGCGCGACATCATCTACGCGAAAGTACGCAAGCAGCTCCTCGCCGCTTTCGGAGGCCAGTTGCGCCAGCTCATACTTGGCGGGGCGGCGGTAAGCTCGGAGGTAGAGGAATTCCTGCGCAAGATCAGGTTCCCGTTCACGGTGGGTTACGGCATGACGGAGTGTGCCCCGCTCGTCACCTATGAATGGTGGGAGACGCAGCGCCCGCATTCGTGCGGCCGGCTTGTGGACGGCATGAACGCCCGCGTGGCCTCCACCGATCCAACGCGCATACCCGGCGTGCTGCATGTGAAGGGAGCCAACGTGATGCAGGGATATTACAAGAACCCCAAAGCCACAGCCGAAGCCATCGACAAGGATGGATGGCTCGACACAGGAGATATCTGCACCATCGACAAAGACGGGTATGTATATCTGCGCGGACGCGACAAGAACATGATCCTGAGCTCCTCGGGACAGAATGTATATCCCGAGGAAATAGAGATAAAGCTCAACAACCTCCCGCTGGTGGCCGAGTCTGTTGTGGTAGACCGCGACGGCCGCATAGTGGCGCTTGTGCACCCCGACTACGACTCAGGGCGCAAACTCGGCATGACCGAAGAAACCATTGAGAAACGTGTCAAAGAAAATCTGCCTGAACTCAACAGGCAGCTTCCGGCATATTCGCGTGTCAATTCCATCGAGATCCAGAAGGAAGCCTTCGAGAAGACACCGAAACAGTCCATCCGCCGTTTCCTTTACAAATGACATTGCCACAGCCGCAATATAAATTAACATGAAATCCAATATCACATTCATTTCAGCGGCGATAATGATCGCGGCATTGACACAGGGGTGCGAAACGTCGGAAAACGGCAACATACCGATGATCGGCGTGGGACTGGAAGATGCCTATTATATACCCAGGATGCAGAAACTGCCCCTCAGATCGGAACTGACAGGAGAAAACTACGAATGGGAGCTTACCACCCCTGCGGGAGAGACATCGGTGGTGAGCCGCTCGCGGTCATACATATTCCTTGAGGCGGAAGAGGGTAAGTATCCGCTCGTCCTGCGCATATACGGCGACGACGGGGTGTTTACCGCCTCCACCACAGTGAATGTGATGCATGAGGAGATCGAGTACAGCCCATATATATCCAAAGTATACGAATACCGCCCTGCACCGGGACAGTTCGTGAACCAGATGCCGATGTACGAGGAGGGGGACACATACGCCACCATGCTCTCAAAAGCCGAGAGATGCATCAAGGGTACAGCCGACGAGCTGATAACACTCGGCGGATGGGGCGGATATGTGACTTTCGGCTTCGACCATACCGTAGTCGCCGATCCATCTTCTCCCGAGCTGCGCATCTGGGGAAACGCCTTCTACAACAGCGGTTACGACGGACAGGGCGGCTCGGCCGAGCCGGGAATAATAATGGTCTGCTTCGACGAGAACTGCAACGGAGTGCCCGACGACACATGGTATGAACTCGCAGGGAGTGAATTTGCCGACACCGAGCGCGGCTACGCCATGACTTACCTGCGCCCCGCAACGGAAAACGGAGCCATACGCTGGACCGACAATACAGGCAATTCAGGCACCATACCGCATCTTCCTTTCCACCGCAACGGGTATTTCCCCATGTGGATCCAGGATGAAGAACTTACTTTCAACGGTTCCCTCCTGCCGTCGAACGGCTCACTCGCGCCAGGCAGCTCCACCGACTACATACTGCAGAGCTACCCATGGGGATATGCCGATAACCACCCCAACTCGGAGACAGCGCTCAACAGCTTCAGTTTCTCCAACGCACGCGACATATCGGGAGCGCCGGTCTGTTTGCAGGGCGTTGATTTTGTGCGCGTATATACGGGAGTGAACCAGATCTGCGGAGCTATCGGGGAGACCTCGACCGAGATTTCCCGTGCCGCAGACCTCAACCTCCTGCGGTGATACAGCCATGCGGCACATTACATCTGGCACGGCCCCGAAAGACGGTCAATATCAGGACATGACAGCCGATTCACGGTGTCAGGGAACATTTTTCATCAAATATTGGTATTATTTTAAATAAAAAATGTACCTTTGCGCCGATAAGCAATGCAAACGGCATTTGCATATTCCAATTTTGCAATCCCATGTGATATAACTCCAGATAACAAAAGAAACGGTATTGCAAGCTTAGTCTATCATTAATAATCTAAAATAGAACAGAATGAACCTTTCTTTAAGAAGAATCTTTCAGGCGGTGGCTCTCTGCTCAGTTGTGGCATTCACCTCCTGCAGCGATGACAAGGATCCCGAAGCTCCCCGTGTACAGGATATCGTCCGTGAAGTGTCTATGGACCAGACTGTCACCTTCACCATCGGCGGATATACCTGCGACAACGCATATGTTGGCAAGATCGAGACAGCAGAAGACGGCACCCAGGTATTCGTACCTCTCCACACCGGCAGCTGCATGGTAACCACTCCCAACCACAACGTGGCACAGTACCGCCTCAACGTGGTAGGCACTATCGACGTATTCCCCGCCCTGAACATCACATGGGGCAGCAAATATGAGGATATGCTCAAAACCCTCGGTGTCAAGGAAGAAGATGCCGCAGACCGCGACAAAGTGCTCGGCAACGCCAACAAGACCATCTACGTATCGGCTTTCAAGGAGAAATTCGCCGTAGAGAAAGAGGTGACCGTTGACGGTCTCATCGAAAAACGCGAATACACTTTCAACGGCTATACATACAACTTCAACGCAGCCGGCCTTCTGGAGTCTGTGGAGGTGCTCTTCTCTATGGACGACCTCAAGACCGAAAGCGCATCAGGTGCAGAGAACCTCGAGACATACATGACCCAGAACTACCTCGCTTCCACCGAGATCGAGGGCCAGTGGTTCAACGCTCTCACTATCGGCCAGGCCACAACCATCGCCGATGTCAACGAGGAAAGCGCCGCTTTCAACGAAGCATCAACTGTTGTTTTCAGCAACGCGAAAAAATAAACAGACAACAATAACCTATCATACAGGCGTGTGTCGCTCCGCTACAAGAGGAGGCACACGCCTGCCTGTTTTCACCACACACAGCAATGACAAGATTTGAGACCGAATGGCAGAAAATGCTCGCCGGAGAGGTATACGACGCATTTATGCCTGAATTTTACGAAAAACTCACCGCGACGCGCGAACTTCTGTGGGAATTCAACAGCCTGCGCCCCTCGCAGCTCGAAGAGCAGCACCGCATCATACGCCGTCTGTTGGGCAGTTGCGGAGAAAAGTTCGTCATCAACCAGCCATTCCGCTGCGACTACGGCTGCAACATACATGTGGGTGAGAATTTCATGGCCAATTTCAACCTCACCGTCCTCGACGAGGCTGAGGTGACAATCGGAAACAACGCCTTCATCGGCCCCAACGTCAGCATCTTCACCGCATGCCATCCACTGGACGCACCGCGCAGAGACCGCAACATACAGTGGGCAAAACCCGTGAGGATAGGCAACAGCGTGTGGATCGGAGGCGATACCACGATACTGCCCGGAGTGACCATAGGAAACAACACCGTGATCGGCGCAGGGTCTGTTGTCACAAAAGATATTCCCGACAATGTGGTAGCCGCAGGCAATCCCGCCCGCATCATCAGGCATATATTGTAATTCCCTGCGTTGCAATTTCCTTGAATTAAGGATTTTTTGTACCTTTGCAGGCTGAATACAACCGTCAGGCGGCATGGCTCTGTAGAGCAGCCCGCCCCTTGTACAATAAAGGTAAGAATAGAGAAGTTTTATATGGAGAATATCCGCAACATCGCCATTATCGCACACGTGGACCACGGTAAAACCACACTTGTCGATAAAATGTTACTGGCCGGAAACCTTTTTCGCGAGAATCAGAATGCCGGCGAACTTATTTTGGACAACAACGACCTGGAGCGTGAGAGAGGCATAACAATCCTCTCCAAAAACGTATCCATCAACTATAAAGGCACCAAAATAAACATCATCGACACTCCGGGACACGCCGACTTCGGCGGCGAGGTGGAACGTGTGCTCAACATGGCCGACGGTTGCATCCTCCTTGTCGACGCTTTCGAAGGCCCGATGCCCCAGACACGTTTCGTGCTCCAGAAAGCCATACAGATGGGACTGAAACCTGTTGTCGTGATCAACAAGGTAGACAAGCCCAACTGCCGCCCCGACGAGGTGCAGGAGATGGTATTCGACCTCATGTTC
>CADFRV010000121.1 GCA_902836725.1 Muribaculaceae bacterium | reverse complement strand
GCTATCGGTATCCCCGAAGAAGAGCTCCGCAAAGCTGCCAAGAGCGCCGTATGCAAAATCAACATCGACTCTGACAGCCGTCTTGCCATGACCGCCGCTATCCGCAAGGTGTTCCATGACAAACCCGGTGAATTCGACCCCCGCAAATATCTCGGCCCGGCTCGTGACGAGATGGAGCGTCTTTACAAGCACAAGATCGAAAACGTGCTCGGTTCCAACGGCAAGGCTGAATAATAAGACCCATCAGGGAGCGGCATGACTGCCGGCTCCCATGAAACAGAAAAGCAGGCGCTGCATCCCCAACCGGGAGACAGCGCCTGTTTTTGGTATCAGAGAAATCAGAGGTATCAGAGCTATCACTATCAGAGGGATCAGAGATCTCACAGCATTGCTGATGGCTCTGATGCCTCTGATTTCTCTGATGCCTCTGATAAAAAATTCTGAGATCTCTGATGGCACTATCCCTTGATAGCACTATCGCTCCCGCAGGGAGCTCCACTCGGGGATTGTCGGGAGGAAGCGCACTGCGCGGGTGTCATAGTCGACCGAGCAGCAGTAGTGGGAGAGGCCGTTGGAGACGATGAGCAGCGGCACGCGGAGCACCATGTTGTAGCGCACAATCTGGTCAAAGACACTCTGTGTGACAGGGATGTGTGGTGCCTTATACTCCACTATCATAAGCGGTCTTAATCCGGCGGAGGAGTAGAGCACCGTATCGCAGCGGCGCGATGTGGAGTTGAGCGTTATGCTCACCTCGTTGGCAAGCAACGGCGCGGGATAGCCTAGGTCGTTGACAAGATGGTACACGAAATGCTGTCTCACCCACTCCTCGGGGGTGAGGGCCACGAAGCGCCGGCGCAGGGGGCAGTATACACGCGTCACCCCGTCGTCGCAGGTCTGGATGCGCAGCGGTGCCGGAGGGAGGTTCAGTCGCGGCAAATCGCTTAAGTTTTTTAACAAGTCGGAAAATTTGTTGGTTTCACCGCGGTACATTTCGCAGTGTGGAAAATAGTGCGTAAATTTACGAAAATATTTGTAGACTCCACCAAACGATACGATGGCCGAGACCGTGACATTCCAGAGCATTTGCCGTGACCTGCGTGCAGGGCGCCCGGCTCCGCTGTATCTGATACATGGCGAGGAGGGGTTTTATATTGACGCGCTTGTAAAGGAATTCGAGGCGCTTGTGCCTGAGGCGGACCGCGATTTCGACCTCACGACGCTTTATGCACCCGAGATCGATTCGGCCAGAACGGTGGAGAACGCCTGCCGGCGATACCCGATGCTCGGGCCGCGCCAGGTGGTGATCCTCAAAGAGGTGCAGGCGGTGAGTGCCGATTTTCTCAAACCGCTTGCCGCTTACGCGGCCAATCCCACCGCTACTACAGTGCTCTGCGTATGTTTTCGCGGAGCGAAAGCCAAGGGAGCCGAGTTCCTTAAAGGAGTGAAGGCCGGCGGAGGGGTGGTATTCGAGGCGCAGAAGGTGAAAGAGGCGCAGGTCCCCACCATAGTAAGCGCTTTCATCAAGGAGCGAGGTCTCAGCGTGGATCCCAAAGCGTTGCTTATGCTGTGCGATTTCGTGGGAACCGATCTGAGCCGGCTGTACAATGAGGTGGCGAAACTCACCGTCACGCTCGGACAAGGGGCGATGGTCACTCCGGAGGCTGTGGAACGCAATATCGGTATCTCTAAAGAGTATAACAACTTCGAGCTTACCCGCGCGCTGGCCGAGAGGAATGTTCCTAAAGTGATGGCTATCTACTTCAATTACCGGGGTAATCCGAAAGCACATGCGGTACAGCCGCTTGTGTCGCTGATATTCAACCTGTTCGCCAATGTGCTTGCCGCGCAATACGCTCCGGACAAGTCGGAGCGCGGCCTGATGCAGGAACTCGGTTTCAGCACTCCCTGGCAACTGAAAGATGTGAAGACGGCGATGGGGAACTACAACGCCTGGCAGGTGATAGAGATAATCGACAAGCTGCGCGAATTTGAGTGCGCGGCCAAAGGGAACGGTTCGAGGCAGGATCCCTACGACCTGTTTTTCGATCTGCTGACCCGCATATTGAACCCTCTGGGGATGAAAGGTGTGAGAAACTGAAAAATTTTTATACAGCATATGAAGTTGTACAACAGGATACGTATTGTATTGGCGTCTGTGGCGCTCTCTATGGGAGCATGCGCCCTGCACGCGGCCACCATAGAGGATGCGCGCCGTCTTGCCGAAGACGGCAATCTTGACGACGCCATTGAGATGCTGCGCAAACTTGAGGCTGAACAGCCCAAGGATGCGGAGATACCGAAACTTCTCGGCGACTATTACATGGCCGTCGGAGAGGATGACAATGCCCGCGACGCATATGAACTCGCACGCAAGAAGGGGAGCCGCGACGCCATTCTGGGGCTTGCCGAGATGGCTAACCTGAGTTACGACGTGGATGGAGCCCGTGGGCTTGTGGAGGAATACCGCAAGACGCTGAAAAAGGGTAAACGCGTGCTCGCTGAAGATGAGTCGGGGGATCTTGTAGACAGGATAGACCGGATAGACAACGCTCTTGACCGTGTTGAGATGATAGAGGTGGTGGACTCGCTCATGGTGGATGCAGAGGATTTCTTCCGCCACTACAGGCTCAGTCCCGAAGCCGGTTCGCTCAATGCCCCCGATGTGCTTCCCGAAGGTTTCGAAGCTGCCGACCCTACGGTGGTGTATGAGCCGGAGAGCGGCCGCGAGATGATATGGGCCGCTCCCGGAGAGAACGGCACCTTCGGCCTCTTCTCGTCGTCGGCACTCTACGGCGACACATGGGAACAGCCGGTATCGCTCGGCGACGGGCTCGGCGGCGGGGGAGATGCCAACTATCCCTTCCTTATGCCTGATGGTGTGACACTTTATTTCGCTTCCGACGGCGAGGAATCACTCGGCGGGCTTGACCTGTTTATATCGCGGCGTGGTGACGACGGTTTCCTACAGCCGCAGAATCTCGGCATGCCGTATAACTCCCCCTACGATGATTATATGCTTGCCATAGACGAATTTACCGGCGCGGGCTGGTGGGCGTCTGACCGCAACCGCATCCCCGGCAAGGTGACTATCTACATCTTCGTGCCGCAGGAACTGCGCAAGAATGTGGATCCCGACAGCCCCGATCTCGTGGCAAGGGCACGCATGAACGCTATCCGCACCACCTGGAACGAGGGAACCGACCGCCAGGCACTTCTTGATAAGATCAGCGCTATCTCTACAGACAGGAAATCGGCCGCACATCAGTTTGAGATTTATATACCGGGCCGCGGAGTTGTCACCTCGTTCAATGAATTCAGGAATCCCGCCTCGCGCGAGGCAATGCATGCCTATCAGGTGGGGATCGCCAAAGTGAAAGACGCGGAGCGTCGCCTCGCTTCCCTCCGTGCGGCATATGCAAAAGGGGATCACGACAATGCCGATGCCATCTCCTCGCTTGAGAGGGAGCTTGAGAAGGCACGTGCCGGACTTGTGGGTCTGCGCAACAATGTGATAGAGGCGGAGACCGAGTGACGGCTGATGCCCTGTCTCCCATAGCATATACCCTCCTTTCTCTCCGTTTCTCTTTTTCCAATCTCTTATTTCAAAACCTCCATGATCGCATTTCTTGTCTCGCTGGCGGTGCTTGTCGGCGGTTATTTCGTTTACGGGACGTTGGTGGAAAAGATTTTCCACATAGATCCGTCGCGTCCCACACCTGCCATATCTATGGCTGACGGTGTAGACTATGTGCCAATGCCTACCTGGAAGGTATTTCTGATCCAGTTCCTTAATATCGCGGGTCTGGGGCCGATCTTCGGTGCCATAATGGGTGTGATGTATGGTCCCTCGGCGTTTCTGTGGATTGTGCTCGGCACGATCTTCGCAGGCGCTGTACACGACTATGTGGCAGGCATGATCTCGCTGCGTCGTGGAGGTGCCTCTTTGCCTGAGATCGTGGGCGAGGAACTGGGCAACGGCGTCAAACAGGTGATGCGGGTATTCTCAGTGGTGCTTCTTATCCTTGTGGGAGGTGTCTTTGTGGTCACTACCTCCGGTCTGCTTGCATCCCTTACCCCGGAAAGCCTTGACGCCACTTTCTGGGCTGTGGTGATATTCATCTATTATCTGTTGGCCACGATGTTCCCCATCGACAAGGTCATAGGCAATATCTATCCGCTTTTCGCAGGCGTGCTGCTTTTCATGGCCGTGGGACTGGTGGCCGTAATGCTGTTTGGCCCCGTGGAGATGCCTGATCCGTTTGCCGGAGGTATGGGCAACCGCTATGCAGGCGCCCTGGCCGACACACATCCCATATTCCCCATGCTCTTTATCTCCATCGCATGCGGGGCCATTTCAGGTTTCCATGCCACTCAGTCTCCTATGATGGCACGCTGCATGAAGAACGAGCGTCTGGCGCGCCCGGTCTTCTATGGGGCGATGGTGGCCGAGGGTATTGTGGCGCTGATCTGGGCGGCGGCTACGATAACGTTTACCGAAGGCTATGAAGGGCTTGCCGCATATATGGCGGAGCCTGGCCACAATCCGAGTTCGCTTATACACGAGATCTCCACCGGCTGGCTCGGCACCGTAGGGGGGCTTCTCGCGATAATAGGTGTGATAGCCGCTCCTATCACCACCGGCGACACGGCGCTGAGGAGCGCCCGGCTGATAGTGGCCGATTTCACAGGTTTCTCACAGGGGAAACTGTGGCGTCGCGCGTTGATAAGCATACCGCTGTTTGTTCTCACATACGTGGTAATGACGATCGATTTCAATGTGCTTTGGCGCTATTTCGCCTGGAGCAACCAGACACTGTCGGTGTTCACGCTATGGGCCTGCTCGGTATACCTGGCACGTCACGGACGTTTCTACTATATCACTCTCCTCCCGGCGATGTTCATGACGGTGGTCACGACGTCGTATATTCTCGTAGCGCCGTCACCCGAGGGTTTCGGTCTCGGTTATGATGCCGGTATTTGGTCGGGAATAGCGCTCGCCGCTCTCTTCACTGCATTGTTTGCACGTTATGCCGGTTCTCTGCGCCGCGCCTCTTCCGTGGCCGGAGACTGATTATATGTTTTCGGAATGATTTTGAACTGATGGATATATTTGAAATACTCGAGGGAACAAGAAGCTACACCCTTCATTCACATACGGAATTCTGCGACGGGCGCGCCCAGATGGAAGCGTTTGCCCGTGAGGCTGTGCGCCGGGGATTCCGCCATTACGGTTTCACGCCGCATTCACCCGTGCCGATCGAATCACCCTGCAATATGGCGGCTTCGAAGGTTCCGGAATTCCTGGCCGAGGTAAAACGGATCCAGAATACCTATGGTGACAGTTGCCGGTTCTATGCCGGCATGGAGGTGGATTATCTCGGTGCCGACTGGGGACCCTCCACCCCTTATTTCCAGGAACTGCCGCTCGATTATACTATCGGATCGGTGCATTTCATCCCGGCACAGAACGGGGAACTGATAGATATCGACGGGCGTTTCGAGCGCTTCGCTCGCCATATGGAGGAGCATTTCCATAACGACATACATTATGTGGTGGAGACATTCTACCGCCAGTCTATGGACATGCTTTCAGCAGGAGGTTTCGATATCCTGGGACACTTCGACAAGATAGCGCAGAACGGATCAATGTATCATCCCGGTCTGGAAGACGAGGATTGGTACCGCAGGCTCATTGATGATTATATCGACGCGATAGTGGCCTCGGGAGTGGTGGTTGAGATAAACACCAAAGCCTATGCCGAGCATGGACGTTTCTTCCCGGGTGAGCGCTATTTCCCGCGCCTGAAAAAGGCGGGGGTGACGCTTGTGGTGAATTCCGATGTGCATGTGCCGGCGCTGATGGATGCCTCGCGTGCCGAGGCGTTCTCCATGCTTGACAGCGTCAACGCATAAGTGTGATTTTCACTTTTGTATTTTTGAGGCGGTGGGGTGCTACCGCCTCTACCACTTCGCGCGCCTTGTCGCGCGGCACGGCAGCGATGGCACTGTGGTCGTTGACCACGATCTTGCCCACCTCATCTTTTGTAAGTCCACCCTTCTGGATGAGAAACCCGGCAATGTCTCCGCGTGAGATCTTCTCCTTCTTGCCTGCGTTGAAATACAGTGTGGCGACATGGCTTCTTATCCCCCCTTCCGCGGGTTCTTTCCCGGTGGGATAGAGGTCGCGTTCCCATGTGACGGCATCGGGAATGTTTTCTCCCTCGGCGATTATCACATATGCTGTGCCCGACGCACCCATGCGGGCGGTGCGTCCGTTGCGGTGTGTCCAGGTTTCGGGTGTAAGTGGCAGATGGTAGTGTATCACATAGTTCACATCGTCGATGTCGAGACCGCGTGATCCGAGATCCGTAGATACAAGTATGGGGGTGGTGCCGTTGTTGAACAGATCTATGGCAAGCTGACGTTCATGTTGCTCCAGACCGCCGTGGTACAGCCCGACAGGGAATCCGGCTTTTTTGAGCAGGCCGTACACCCGCTCGGCGCTCTCGCGATGGTTCACGAAAACGATGGCGCGCCCGTCGGGCAACGAGCGCAGAAGGTCGGTGAGGGTGTTTATCTTGTCGCGCTCGGGAGAGTTTACCCGCACGGTGTGCAGCCGCGGACGTGCGGCGTCGCGTGTGAAATCGAAGATCTCGGCATCGCGCACCGGGATGAAATCGGGAAGTTCCTGCAGTGCCGTCGCCGATGTGAGCATTATCAGTTCGAGCGAGCGCATGCGTCGGGCGATGCGCCTCATTTCGTCGAGGAATCCGAGTTCGAGCGACTTGTCGTATTCGTCAAGCACCAGTGCCTTCACCCCGGAAAGATCAAGGTTGCCGCGGGTAAGATGGTCCAGAAGCCTGCCGGGAGTGGCTACGATTATGTCTGGTGTCACCGACAGGGAGTTCACCTCCTCTGCCATCGCATGTCCGCCGTAGAACGCCACAGTCTTGAGGCCGGCCGCCACCGGGCGGATCACGTCGGCGATCTGCAGCACAAGCTCGCGCGAGGGGGCGAGAATCACAGCCTGTACCGATCCTTTCGACGGTCCCAGGTATCTGAGCAGCCTGATGGCGAAAGCCGCTGTCTTTCCCGAGCCTGTGGGAGCGAGCAGTATCAGTTTTCGTGCGTCGGTCGATGCCATGAGTAGCTGCATCTCGTTGAGCTGTTGTATGCCGTGGCGTTCTTTCAGGCGCTCGGTGATAATCCGTGGATCCATCTGTCAGTATCTTTTTAATTCAAAACAAGTGTATGGGGAGGTTTTCAGCGTGAGATCACGCGATATTCTCCGTTGGGACCGCTGCCGACCATATACCGGGTGAGGCCGAATCCCGACTTCGCCGCGGGGCCGGATGTGG
>CADFRV010000120.1 GCA_902836725.1 Muribaculaceae bacterium | reverse complement strand
ACAATATATATTTTGCTATAGCTTACTGATCGCGTGGCTTGCACAGCCGTTTCGCGCAACGGCCCAGATAAATGCGGAGCAGGTGCTTCGCGTAGGGCAGAACTCCCTCTATTTCGAGGACTACATGCTCTCCATACAGTATTTCAACCAGGCGATAAACGCCAAGCCGTATCTGGCTCAGCCATATTTTTTCAGGGCTATCGCCAAACTGAACCTTGATGATTTCCTCGGGGCTGAAGAGGATGCCACCGCCGCCATAGAGCGCAACCCGTTTATAGCCGACGCCTATGAGGTGAGAGGTGTGGCGCGTCAGAACCGAGGTAAGCTCGCCGAGGCGGTGAGCGATTATGACAGTGCGCTGAAACTGGTGGCAAAAAGCCGCGGACTGCTCTTCAACAAGGCTCTTGCACAGCAGGAACTTAATCTGGCCGACAGCGCCATGGCCTCGTTCAATCAGCTGTTGCAGGATTTTCCGAATTTCGAGAACGGTTACATAGGGCGTGCCCGGCTCTATCTGCAGCAGAGGGACACGGTGGCGGCAAGTGCCGATATTGACCATGCGCTGCAGCTCAACAAGAATTCCGCCAACGGTTACCTGCTGCGTGCCGACATAGCCATAAGCTCACGGCGCGATTTTGAAAGCGCCGCCACAGACCTGACAGAAGCCATACGCCTGCAGCCGCGTGAGCCGGGCCTGTATATCAACCGCGCTTTCCTAAGATACAACCTCGACGACTACAACGGGGCAATGGACGACTATGACTATGCACTGCAGCTTGATCCGCTTAATGTGGCCGCCATATTCAACCGCGGCTTGCTCCGTATGGAGGTGCGTGACAACGACAATGCCATAAAGGATTTCAGCCGTGCCCTTGAGCTTGACCCCGACGATTACCGCTCACTTTACAACCGAGCGTACCTCTATTCCGAAAAACGGGATGTGACCTCGGCTATGGCTGATGTCAACAGATTGCTTCAGGCGTTTCCGGACCTTCCCGAGGCATATTACATGAGGAGCAACCTGCAAAGGATGGCGGGCAATATGGCTGTTGCGGAGAAAGATTATAACCGTGCGCTCGCATTGTCAAAACAGCTTCCGGCAGGGGGTAACAGCGCCCAGGCACCTGTCGTGGGCGGGAAACCTGTCACGGTGCCTTCGGGCGGAAACAGCGACGCTGCCGACCGCGGCAACGGCTCGCAGAGTGCCTCGACGGAGGACAAACTCACCCCTGAGGCGGTGGCGCGCAGGTTTGCCGCTCTACGCACGGTGGAAAGCCCCATCGAAGTGGAGGAGGAATTCAACAACAAGAACATACGCGGCCGTGTGCAGGACCGCTCCAGACGTATAGAGCTTGAACCGCTTTTCGCCCTGAGTTATTATACCTCTCCTACCGAATTGCGTCCCTCGGCATATTACATGAAAGAGATCGACGATGTGAACTCCACTCGTATGCTCCGTTTCATGGTGCAGCTGACGAATGCCGACACCGGTCCGTCGGATGAAGCTAATATAAACCGGCATTTCCGTTCGGTGGAGTATTATAATTCCTATCTGTCTACCCATACACCGCGCGCCATCGATTATTTCGGACGTGCCATGGACTTTGTGGTTCTGCGCGACTATGCTTCCGCTATCGAGGATCTGAACCGCGCCCTCGCTCTGACGCCTGATTTCGCTCTCGGATATTTCGAGCGTGCCACCGCGCGCTATAAGTCCATGCAGGCCGGGAATGTGGAGGCTTCGGAGAGACAGATGGAGACCCGGGCTGTGATTGCCGATCTCGACAAGGCCATAGAGCAGTCGCCCCGCATGGCTTTCGCCTACTACAACAAAGGTAACGTGCTCGCGGAGCTTGGCGATTTCACATCGGCCCTGATGGCATATAACAAGGCTATAGAGATGAAGCCCGATTTCGGCGAGGCATATTACAACCGTGGATATGTGTATTTCCAGATCGGAGACCATGACAAAGGTGTGGTGAACCTCTCCAAAGCCGGAGAGCTTGGTGTGGTTCCGTCATACAATCTTATAAAACGGATGCACTGAGCCTTTATATAAACGACAACACGCAACAATCAAACAAATAAATCCAAACAATTACAACAAATGTTGACAGATTCAGATTTGAAGACACTCGCAGCGAGAGGCATTTCCGCCGGGCAGCTGCAGGAACAGATAGACCGCTTCGTTACAGGTTTCCCATATCTCAGAATTTATGATTCCGCACGTCCCGGCAACGGCATTACGGTACTGACCGATGAGGAGCAGAACCAGGCCGTGGAGCGTTGGGACAGTTATCTCGCCGACGGCGGGAAGGTGACGAAGTTCGTGCCCGCATCAGGAGCCGCATCGCGCATGTTCAAGGCTCTTTTCGCTTTTGTAGACGGTGACAAAGAGCATCCCGAGGAAGGATCGGACGTGCAGAAACTTCTCGCCGGCATTCATGATGTGGCTTTTTATAAGGAACTGAACGATCTGCTTCTGGCCAGATATTCCAAAGATGTGGACGCTCTTCTTGCCGAAGGACGCGAGAAAGATGTGATAGCCGCTATCATCAGACCGGAGGGGCTGAATTACGGCAACCTGCCGAAAGGCCTGCTTACTTTCCACCATGCCGGCGACGGCACCCGCACTCCTGTGGAGGAGCAGCTCATGGAGGGCGCCCAGTCTGCCCGTCAGGCCGACGGCACCGTGAACATGCATCTTACCGTGTCTGGATCGCATCGCGAGGCGTTTGCCGCAAAAATTGCTGAGGTGACTCCTGCCATAGAGAAGAAGATGAATGTGAAAATAAACGTGAGCATGTCTGAGCAGAAGGCATCTACCGATACCGTGGCCGTGAATGAGGACAATACCCTCTTCCGCGAAAACGGAGAGATGGTGTTCCGTCCAGGCGGCCACGGCGCGCTTATCCAGAACCTCAACGATATCGATTCGGAAGTGGTGTTCATAAAGAACATCGACAATGTGGTGCCCGACAAGCTCCGCGCCGACACCTTACGTTACAAGAAGGTGATCGCCGGTTACCTCATGGAGCTGCATGACAGGATTATAAGCTATATAAACCTTATCGACAGCCGCTCCTATACCGAAGAGCAGCTCGGAGAGGTCTGTGCCTTCATGCGCTCGGCGTTCAGTTTCGACGCACCTGAGCTGTCAGATCTCCACGGAGAGGATCTTGCCGGCTATCTGCGTGCCAAACTTGACCGTCCTTTGCGTGTATGCGGCATGGTGAGAAACGAAGGTGAGCCTGGAGGTGGCCCGTATATCACATACAACGCCGACGGCTCGCGCTCGCTCCAGATCCTCGAGAGTACGCAGATAGATCTCGGCAAGGAGGAGAACCGCCGGATGATGGCCAAAGCCACACACTTCAATCCGGTGGATCTGGTATGCTATGTGCGCGACGCTGAAGGTCACAAGTTCGATCTTACCCGTTATGTGGATCCGCAGACAGGCTTTATCTCCTCAAAATCGCTTCACGGCCGCAGCCTGAAAGCGCTTGAGCTGCCCGGGCTCTGGAACGGTGCCATGAGCGACTGGAACACCGCGTTCGTGGAGGTGCCGGTGAGCACATTCAACCCGGTAAAGACGGTCAATGACCTGCTCCGTCCCCAGCATCAGGGATAATCCCGATAACAGTATAATGAAAGCTGCGGCGGCAAACTGGTATGTCGCCGCAGCCATTTTTTTAAGGCATCGCTATACACCGCCGTTTATGAACCTCTTTCGGCAACAGATGTGTTCGGACTGATAGACTGCAATAATTTTTTCGTATCGTGCGAAAGGGTTTTCCGCCCGTGGCTCGAGGGAATACCGGTTGTTGTCACAAGCAACAACGAAGGGTGTGCCGTGGCTATGTCAAACGAGGCGAAGGCTCTCGGAATCACACGCGGGAAGCCTATTTTCGAGATACGCGACCTTATCAGGCGCCATGGAGTGGTGACGCTACCCGGCAACCACAGGATGTATGGCGATATCTCGTCGCGTGTGATGAGCGTGGTGGAGAGTGTGGCCGGCAATGTGGAGATCTATTCGATAGACGAGGCGTTCGTCCGTTTTCCTGCAATGACGGAGGAGCAGATGGTGGCTATGGCCAGGGAGATAGTGCGCCGTGTGCGCCGCTGGACCGGTATCCCCACCTCTTTCGGGATAGCGCCTACGCGCACTCTGGCCAAAGTGGCGGCCCGGTTCGCGAAGAAATATCCGAATTACCGTGGTGTATGTGCCATAGACAGTGACGAAAAAAGACGCAAGGCGTTGGCGCTTATAGATATCGAGGATGTATGGGGAGTGGGGCGCCGCCTGGGCGCGCGTCTGCGCCGGTATGGTATAGTCAGAGCCATAGATTTTGCCGATATGCCTGAGACGCAGGTGCAGACGATAGTGAATGTGACAGGTCACCGCACATGGAAAGAACTTAACGGCTGTCCGTGTATCGAGGCAGATACCGACAGCGAGGACCACCGCAAGCAGATAAGTACCACCCGTACATTCTCCCCGAGTCTCACCGGCCTGGCTGATCTCGAGGGAGCTGTGGCGTCGTTCATGACCATCGCGGCGCGCAAGCTCAGAAAGCAGAATTCCTGTGCTGCCGCCATTTCAGTGTTCCTGCAGACAAACCAGTACCGCACCGAGCTGGAGCAATATTCCAACAGCGCCTATAGAAAGATCATGGAACCGACAGCCGACTCGCTGACACTTATAAAAGAGGCTGTGGAGGCGCTTTACACGATTTATCGTCCCGGTCTGCTTTACAGGCGTGCCGGGGTGCACATTACCGACATAGTGCCGGGCGGGGCGGTGCAGCACAGCCTTTTCAGTTCGGTAGAAGACAGGGAGCGCAGAGAGAAACTTATGAAACTTATGGATTCGCTCAATGTGAACCCCCGCACTTACAATATGCTTAAAGCCGCCATATGTTCCAGAGATCTGTCTCCCCGCCCTGCCACTCCTCCGGGAGGTATGGGGAAAGAGACGGAGGAGGCGGCAAAAGCGCTTGTCCTGCGCCCGGTATCACTCTCTGTCTCATCCTTGCCGCTTTCGCTAATAAGGCTATCGTTGAACAGAGAGTGACCCATACGGGGTATTTAACATAATGATATAGTTTTTTTGGCATTATTAGGAGATATTTTCTATGTAAGGGTATTGTCACTTTAACGTATTTATGTTAATTTTGTGGCGGGGTGTTAATTGCGTTCCGCCTTTTTGCATGCCCGTTTCCGGAGCCCGGAAAAGTAATAAAACTTATGGGACTTCCGATTGTTAATCTTATATAAGTTTTTTAAACCGATAGCCCGGTATGCGTGCATGGAGATGAAACAAAGAGTGTGTTTCTCTCTCCGTTTTGTGATTCAGACAGACTATCCCGATTTAAACTCAACAGAAACAGAAAAGAATGAAAAAATCAACCATATGGTTGCTCACAGTCCTTATGGCGATGACCGTGATCGGTCTGCTCTATATACAGATCATGTATATGGAGAGTATGATACGCATGCGTGATGACCAGTTCACCGAAGGTGTGCGCCGGTCGCTGTATGCGGTGTCGTCGCTTCTGGAGCAGGATGAGACCAAATATTTTCTGGAGGAGGATGTGGCGCAGGTTGAATCCTCCTCGATATACGCCCAGTATGGTGGCGCGCCCCATCTCGGAGGCCTCAGATACAGTTTCACCACGCATAGCGGACTTGAGGGCGACGTGACCCTCAAAGGTGATGCCGAGAAGATATACAAGATACAGAACGACAATAATCTCGCCAACAGCTACAACAGCATGCGCGAGGAGCTAAAAGGGCAGTACCTTTACCAGAAGGGGGTGATAGATGACGTGATCATCAATATCATGAACAAGGCCGGCGACCGTCCCATAGAGGAGCGCGCCGACTCGGTGTCGGTACGCAGGTATCTGAGCCGCGAGCTTGAGAACAACGGGCTGGAGCTTCCGTTTGAGTTCGCCGTGGTGAACCGCAACGGCAAGGTCTTCTACCAGTCGCAGGGTTTCGCCAATGTGAACCCCGCCACACTTGAAAACAGCATGTTCGTGCAGTCGCTTTTCCGCAACGACCCCGCCTCGAAAAAGAATTACCTCAAGGTCTATTTCCCCTCCAAGACGAAATATATCCTGAGCTCGCTGAAATTCATGATCCCCTCGTTTATCTTCACCTTCATTCTGCTGATAGTGTTTATCTACACCATAATCATAGCGTTCAGGCAGAAGAAACTCACGGAGATGAAAAACGACTTCATCAACAACATGACCCACGAGTTCAAGACCCCTATATCCACCATCTCACTGGCCGCACAGATGCTCAACGATCCGTCGGTGCGCAAATCGGCTCCGATGCTGCAGCATATATCCACTGTCATAAACGACGAGACGAAGCGTCTCCGTTTCCAGGTGGAGAAGGTTCTCCAGATGTCGATGTTCGACAAGAAATCGGGCACACTGCGCATGCAGGATGCCGATGCCAACGCTGTGATAAGCAATGTGGTCAATACATTCAGGCTCAAGGTAGAGAAATTCGGCGGAAAAATCGACGCACGATTCGATGCGGAGGATGCCATTGTGAACGTGGACGAGATGCACTTTACCAATGTGATATTCAATCTGCTTGACAATGCCCTCAAATACCGCAAAGAGGATGTTCCGCCTATGCTGACAGTGACGACACGCAATCTCCCGCAGGACAAGCTGGAAATCATAGTCGGCGACAACGGCATAGGTATAAGCAAGGAGAACCTCAAGAAGATATTCGAGAAGTTCTACCGCGTGTCCACCGGAAACCGCCATGACGTGAAAGGTTTCGGGCTTGGTCTGGCATATGTCTATAAGATGATAAACCTTATGGGTGGGGAGATAAAAGCCGAGAGCGAGCTTGGCAAGGGATCGCGTTTCGTGATCATACTCCCCCTGCTCGCTTCTCCGTCAGACGATGATGACACAGCCGACGGAGGATCATCAAGGTAATGCGGGAATCGTACTGATGAAAAAATTAACGGTTGAATGAACAATTTAGAAAAATTAATAATTATATAAATATAACAAACGCTTTAGACTATGGATGATCGTATGAGAATCCTCCTATGCGAGGACGATGAAAACTTAGGCATGCTCCTGAGGGAATATCTGCAGGCGAAAGGCTTCAATGCCGACCTGTATGCCGACGGGGAAGCCGGATATAAGGCCTTTCTGAAAGGGAAATATGACATCTGCGTGCTTGATGTGATGATGCCTAAAAAAGACGGTTTCACATTGGCGCAGGAAATTCGCGCGGTGAATAGCGAGGTGCCTATCATCTTCCTGACTGCCAAGACTATCAAGGAAGATATTCTTGAAGGATTCAAGATCGGTGCAGACGACTATATCACAAAGCCTTTCTCGATGGAGGAACTGGTGTTCCGTATCGAGGCCATTC
>CADFRV010000119.1 GCA_902836725.1 Muribaculaceae bacterium | reverse complement strand
CACTAGTCAACCGCCCCGGCATAAACTTCACCCGTCCTTTCACCCGCTCATGACGCGTGGAGAGCTCACAGACGGTGTTTTTTACAAAATCTGAAAACTTTTTTGCATTTTTAATAAATAGTGTTAATTTTGCGGATGCTTTGGCGACTCCTCCACATTGGGATTGCCGAGGCTAATACACACAAAATTTATCAATTTATTATCAGTTGATTATGAAACTTTACAAAGCACTTGCGCTTGCAGGCGTGCTGGCGGTAGCCGGATCTGCATCCGCAGAAGACTACAACCGTGTTGCGATCTCGTATGACAACACACATTACGGCTACAACAAGGACTACAAAGCTGAATATGACGTGGATCCCTCTTTCAGCACCAACGGGTTCGGCCTTAACTTCATCCACGGGTTCAGCCTCTCCAACAATCTCCCTATGTTCCTGGAAGTAGGCGGTAACGTGAACTTCAACTTCTACTCTAAAACAGATGAGTCTTCGATTTGGGATGAACCCCTGAAATACAAGAGCCAGTTCCAGAACATCAACATGCAGGTGCCTGTGAATTTCGTATGGCGTTTCAACGTGGTGGAGGATTTCACGATCGCTCCTTACGTTGGCCTGAACTTCAAGCTGAATTTCATGAGCAGAATGCGTGCATACATAGATGGCGACTGGGAAGACAAGGCAGAGGAAGATGAGACAAAAGAGTGGACAAATCTTTTTAGCGATTCTAAAGACAAGGGTGTTGGCGACAAGGATCTCACATGGAACCGATTCCAGATGGGATGGCATGTGGGTGTGACTTTCCAGTACACACAGTGGAGCCTTGGCGTGCAGTATGGCACAGATTTCATCTCTGCATACCGCCACACTTTCAAGGCTGAGGATTTTGATGGCGGCAAAGACTGGAAAACCGCTATCAATACCGGCAACCTCAAACTATCTGTGGGATATACTTTCTGATAGGCTTTCCTGAACAGCAACATGAATAAATGCGGCCTGTGCCCTTGCAAAAGGGTGCGGGCCGCATTGCAATTTTGCGGAAACGAAAAAATGTAGTAATTTTGCACCGCCTTTCCGGCTCATATAGCAGTCCCCGGAAGGTTCCCTACATATTGTAGGCCCCGACAGCCCCGTGAGGGGAGCGTCCGGGCCATGTGGAAAAATTTGATTGCTTGCAACCACTAAAAAAAATGCTAAAAAGACCCATGCACTATCTTTTTACATCGGAATCAGTTTCCGAAGGCCATCCCGACAAGGTGGCCGACCAGATCTCGGACGCCATCGTCGACGAGATGCTCGCGCGTGACCCTAACTCGAAAGTGGCATGTGAAACCCTCGTGACCACCGGACAGGTGATAGTGGCCGGCGAGGTGAAATCGACCGCACAGGTGGATGTGGCAGCCACTGCCCGCAAAGTGATAAACTCGATAGGATACAACCATTCCGCGCTTAAGTTCGACGGCGACTCATGTGGCGTGCTCAATGCCATACATGAGCAGAGCCCTGATATAAACCGCGGTGTGGAACGCGCTGTGGAAGAGGAGCAGGGAGCCGGCGACCAGGGTATGATGTTCGGGTACGCATGCAGCGAGACCCCGCTCTACATACCCCTTACAGTGGCTCTCAGCCATGCTGTCCTCAAAGAACTTTCAAAGATCCGCCGCGACGAGAGCGCGATGACATATGTCACCCCTGCGGGTGTGCGCAAATCATATCTGCGTCCCGACGCCAAAAGCCAGGTGACAGTGGAGTATGACGAGCAGAACCGTCCGGTGAAAGTGGATACCGTAGTGGTCTCCACCCAGCACGACGATTTCATTCTGCCAGGAGAAGGCATGTCGCAGGAGGAGGCCGACGAGAAGATGCTCGCCGTGATCCGCCGCGACGTGGAGGAGGTGCTTATCCCCCGCGTGCGTGCCGCTCTTCCTGAAGATATCCGTGCCCTCTGGCCCGACCGGATCACCCTCCATGTGAACCCCACAGGCAAGTTCGTCATAGGTGGCCCCCACGGAGATACCGGCCTCACAGGCCGCAAGATAATTGTGGATACCTATGGCGGCCGCGGCGCGCATGGCGGCGGCGCTTTCTCAGGCAAGGATCCCTCGAAAGTTGACCGTTCCGCAGCCTATGCCGCACGCCACATCGCCAAGAACCTTGTGGCAGCCGGAGTGGCCGGCGAGGCGCTTGTGCAGGTAGCGTATGCCATCGGTGTGGCAGAGCCGGTGAGCCTGTATGTCAATACCCGCGGTACGGCGAAAGTGGGTATGACCGACGGGGAGATCTCCCGCAAGGTGCGCGAGATCTTCGACATGCGCCCCAACGCCATAGAGAAACGCCTCGGACTGAGAGCGCCCATCTATCTTGAAACCGCCACTTACGGCCATATCGGGCGTACCCCGCGCAAAGTGGTGAAAACCTTCGTCTCACGCGACGGCGGGACAATCAGCCGCGAGGTTGAGCTCTTCACCTGGGAGAAGCTCGACTATGTGGACCGCGTGCGTGAGGCATTCGGGCTGTAATGGCATTGTGTAACAAGTTTATATGAGCCGCCTGATCCCCTCTGGGGAGATCAAGGCGGCTTATTTTTATTCAAAGGGTGCCCGGGGGCTTATAAAAAAACGCAATTGTTTTGAACTCAGCGGAAAAAAATGTATCTTTGTGCGCTAAAAATGCCCCGGTTTGTATGACGGTGTGCCGCACGGTGGCGCCGCTTCAACGTAGCTGGGACACGTTTGCCCGTCATTATCAATGAAATAAATAAAAAATAAATAAACGTTTATCAAACTAAATGTCAACACTTGAACAAATCCGTCAGAGGCCCATTCTGATTATCTCCATCCTCGGTCTGGCCCTCCTGCTGTTCATCCTCACGGCGGTTGACCGCCCGGGAGAACTGTTCACCGACAACCACACAGTGGCGAAAGTAGATGGTGAGAAAATTGATTACATGGAGTTCCAGAAACGCGTGGAGCAGCAGCAGGAACAGCTGCAGGGACGCGGCTATACCAACGTGGACGCCGCCCAGGTGCAGGAATACGTGCTTCAGCAGATGCTCAACGAAACCCTTCTTCACAAAGAGTTCGAGCGTCTCGGCCTCCAGGTTACAGATAAAGAGCTTTCCGAGGCTATGCTCGGAGCCACTCCGCATCCTTATGTGACCCAGATGGTGCAGGCATACAATCTGCCCTCTGCACAGATGCTCTATGATGCCGCCTACAATCCTACCAAGAACGGTATCGATCCCCAGCAGGCACAGCAGTTCCAGGTAGCATGGAACAGTCTTGAGAGAGACACCGAGCAGATGCTTCTCTCGCAGAAATTCCTCCATCTTTTCCAGGGCACCCTCAACGCCAACAAGCTTGATGCCAAAGCCGTTTTCGAGGACAACGCCACCACTTCCACTATCGCTTACGCAAGAAAAGACTTCACTTCGCTGAAAGAGGAGGATTTCCCCGTTTCAGCAGAGGAGATCAAGGAACTTTACAAGACTGAAAAGAACCGTTTCCGCATCTCCGAGCCCCAGTATCTTGTAAACTACATCGCAGTGGATATCGTTCCCTCCACCGACGACCTCAACGCAGCACAGAAAGAGGTTGAGGACGCCATGATGGGTCTCCGCCTCAATCCCGGCACAGATGCCGTGAGCGGCAACAGCAAGTTCTATGTGAACCGTGTATCGGCTACTGCCGCAACACTCGCTCCCGCCCTCCGCAAGGCTGTGACAGGTATGGCAGTGGATTCCGCCGCCGTAGTGGCATTCGTGGACAACCAGTACACCATCGCCAAACTTCTCGATGTCACCACAGCTGTTGATTCAGTGCTTATGGATGTGGCTTTCATCGACGAGAATGTGGATGCCGACTCCATCATCGGCCTGCTCAACACCGGTGCCAAAGCCGGCGAGCTGGCCAACGCCATCGTTCAGCATCAGGACAGCGTATGGTTCTCGCTTCTCGCTCCCGGCATGGCTCCCATGAAGGAGGAGCTCGCCACTGCCGAGACCGGTACATACTTCAAGCCTACAACCGGCAACGCACAGAACGGCGCCGTGCTGCGTGTGCGTTCACGCAAGGCTCCCGTGCAGGTTTACGATGTGGCTGAGATCACATACGACGTGATTCCCTCTTCCGCTACTATCAACAAACTCAACTCCGATCTGCGCAACTACATCACCACCAACAATACAGCCGACAAGTTCATCGCCGAAGCCAACAAGGCCGGATATCAGGTTCTCCCCGCTACAGTGACACCTTCGAGCCTCACAGTGAACGGCCTCTCTGATTCCCGCGGTGCCGCCAAGTGGGCGCTCTCTGCCAAGAAAGGCGCTGTTTCAGGCATCTATTCCGACGACCGCGATTCCCGCCTCCTCGCCGTGGCCCTCAACGATATGTACGAGGGTGACTACGAACCCGCATCAAGCGAGCGTGTGAACTCCTACCTTACCCGCAAGATCCGCAACCGCAAGATGGCCGACAAGCTCATCGCCGATTATCAGGGCAAGGGCAAGAGCGTTGCCGAATATGCAGCCGCAATGGGTGTGAAAGCTGATACTACACAGGTTACATTCGGTCAGGCTTATGTGCGCAACTTCCCGATGTATGAGTCAAACCTCATTGCCAATGTGGCTGTCGCAAAACAGGGTCAGCTCACAGGCCCTATCGCGCTCAACAGCTCTGTGGTAGTGTTTGACGTTACAAAGGTGGACAACACAGGCCGTACTTTCGATTTCGAGAACGATGCCATGGTTTTCAATCAGCGTGAAGGCGCCGCTTCGTTCGAGCGTACCCTCCCCGCCATCCTTCTTGGCAACAAGAAGATCGAGAACCGCATCCAGAACTTCTATAGCGACAGGCAGTAAGAATTGTTCTCCCCATAAAAAAAGCCCGGCGGTCAGCCGGGCTTTTTTTATGGGGAGAACAGAAGTAAGAAGCAAGAGCATGAGAAGTCAAGCAATAATAGAATTAAGAAATTGGGGAATTGGGAAATTAAGAAAATAAGAAATTGAGGGATTGAGGGAGCGTGAAATTGGGAAATTAAGGAATTTGGAAGTGTGGCATGGAAAAATTGAAGTCATGATGGTTTTGAGGTCTCTGATTTCTCTGATACCTCTGATTATTCTGATACTATGACAATATGTAATTTGTTAACACAATTTAACTGGTAGAAGCGGAGTGTTGTCTCCATTTTGTCTAACTTTGTAAAAATTCATTTACCAGTGTTAGCCTTGTTTAAAATCTTATAAGCAAATGGTCAAAATAGTTTTATTTTCGATTGGAAAATAAAATCACGAATTCTCAATTTTGCCACACGTAATAGTTTTGAGTGTTTGCTTTTCGATGTAATCATCATATTCGTTCAATTAAATTATACTACATGAGAAAGCATTTATGCAGAATCGCCATCTGGGCGATAGCTTTGACAGGAACGGTGACCATCAAAGCAGCGACATCCATCGGGCAACCGGTAGCGGAACCGTTGTCTTCTGTTCCGGCGCTGATGCGTCCGCGACCGAATACGGTGCCTGGTGGCGCCATAGTGACAGAGGCCAAAAGCACTGCCACCAAAGCACCCATGTTGCCTGCTGCCGAGGCTGATGCGCCGCAGTTGTTCGGTGCATTGGTGTCTACATCTGAGGCAGCGACTATAGCCAAAGCCTACGGTATCTACAGTTTCCCCGCATCGTCTGATATCACATTCACTGCCATCAATACCGAGCCGAACTATCTGGCGAACGGAGGCGGTGTCTATATTAACGGGAAATATTATTTTGTATCGTGGTTTGAGTCTTTCGGTGCTGTGTTCGCCTATTTCCGTATAGCGGATGCCGATACATGGGAAATGCTGCAGAGTGCCCGTGCCGACATCAGCTCCGTTGCTACCGACATGACTTATGATCCTGTGAGCGAGACGATATACGGTTGTTATCTTGATGCCACCGGATCGGGTTACCTTTTCGGCCATATGTCTATGATAGATGGCTCGGTGACGCCGATCTGTTATCTCGATGCCCCGTTTTTCGCCATAGCTTCCGATGCTTCGGGAAACCTATACGCCATCTCTTCGACCGGCGATTTCTGTTCGGTAGACAAGGAGACCGGCAAGCAGACCCGGATAGGTGCAACAGGTCTGCGGCCTGCCTATACCCAGTCAATGACATTCGATATGGCTTCAGGACGCTTGTTCTGGGCGGCCTGCACTACCACGAAAAACGGTCTGTATGAAATAGATGTCACCACCGGTAAGGCTACACTTGTAGGCGATTTCGTCGGCAACGAGGAGTTTGCCGGTCTCTTCAGCCGCAGCAGTGGGGCCATTTCCTCCGCTCCGGGTGCTCTCACCGGTTTTACCGCCGATTATGACATAGCCACCTCTTCAGACGTAAAGGTAAGTTTCACAATGCCGGAGACAACCTTCGGCGGCACTCCTGTTTCCGGCAAGACCGAATGGATCATCAGCCTTAACGACGTGAATGCTGAGATCGGAGAGGCGATGCCTGGCGAGCAGGTGAATGTGACGCTCAGGAACGCGCCTGTAGGCATGAATACAATCAGTGCCTTCGCCCGCAACAGTGCCGGCAAGGGACCTCAGGAAAAGGTGAGGAAATGGATCGGTGTGGATACCCCTATGCCTCTTGAAAACGTAGTAGTGACAGCCCAGGGCAACAAGGCGATTGTCAAATGGGACGCTCCGACCAAGTCGCTCCATGACGGCTATTTCAATCCGGCTGATCTGAACTATCGTGTAGTGCGTCAGCCAGGTAACATCACCGTCTGCCAGAAAACTACTGAGACCACCTTTACCGATGAGCTTGATATCTCCCGCCTCGGTTCTTATTCCTACGACATTATCACTTATGTGGGTTCTGTTCGCGGCGAGACAACTTCGTCAAACAAACTGGTTATCGGAGAAGCCTTTGACGTTCCGTTCAAAGAGACGTTTGACAATGCCGATGATTTCGGACTCTATACCATTATAGACGCCAACAACGACGGACGCACATGGTCGCTTGACGATAATCGCGCAAAGGGAACATACAGTATATCCAATCCCATGAACGACTGGCTGATCACTCCGCCGATCAAGTTCGACAAGGGATACATATACACTTTGCGCTTCAAGGTCTCCACCATGAGTTTCAAGGAGAAGTTCAGAGTGGCTTTCGGTACCGCTCCCACCGTGGAGGGTATGGATCTTGAGATTCTTCCCGAGCAGCAGGTAAAGAACAGCCAGCCTCTGGAATTCACGGTGCGTTTCACCCCCACCGCCACCGGTGCAGGATTCGTGGGATTCCACCACTGCAGCGACCGCGAGTGCCACAATCTCTATCTCGATGACATTGAGATCGTACAGACCGCTTCGGTAAAAGTGCCTGCCGCTATCAGCGACATTACAGTAACTCCCGCCGACAAGGGAGCGCTTAAATGCTCTGTCAGCCTACATGCTCCTAAAAAGAA
>CADFRV010000118.1 GCA_902836725.1 Muribaculaceae bacterium | reverse complement strand
AAATGAATTATCTTTGTGCGGGATTATTCTTCGGTGCGGGTTGCTGCCGCTGCTGCCTGACGGCGTGCGATTTCTATGGTCTTTTCGAGGCGTTTGTGCTGCACTTCGTTGTCGCGGGCGCGGATGAGTGCGGCGCTGTAGTTGTATGCGTTTGCTATACCCTGGGCCTGGGCGGCTGACAGCTTGATCGACTTGTTCTTGCCTCCTACAAACTGCAGGGTAAGGGGGGCAGAGGAGTTCGCCGCCAGATTGCTGACTACGGCAGCCCCTATGGTGTCGCTCTGCTCGGGAGAGAAGGTGATCACCTCGCCGCCGTCGATGCGGTAGTTGCTCTCGCCGTCGTAAGGCACCGCGGGGGTGGTGGCCGATGCGGTCGGGCCGGAAACTGAGATCGCGGTGTGTTTCAAGGAGGGATTGGCGGAAGATACGATATAGAACTGGCCGATCTCAGACACACGCGCCTCTATGCCGGTTGTGTTCATGAACGAAGGGTTATAGCTTTTGGCGTCGGTCCAGTATCCTTCGATCATGCCAGGTGTCTTGACCCATTTAAGGAGAGGTTTTATATTCTCCATGGCGGCATTGTCGGCGATGTTGGTGGAGTCTATGGAGGCTATCTGCAGAAGCGAGAGCTGTTCTATGACTTTCGGACGCAGCATCATCCCTTCACGCTGTATGCCCATTTCAGAGATATATGCCTTCTGGAGCGAATCCAGCAGAAGTGTGGCACGGTTGTAGTCTTTAGCCTCGAAAGCCTGGGTGGCTTCGGTGAGGAGGGCGCGTGCCTGCGGATCCTCCTTCTTTCCGGAGCATGATGCCAGAAGGAGTGCGGCGAGTGTATAAGCGATACTCTTTTTCATCGGTAGTAACTGTTTGAAATCATTTTATGGGGATATGGGCAGGGGTGTCAGTTGGCTCTCTGTACCTCTTTCACACCCTTGACTGTCTGTATCTTCCTGATCAGTGAATTGAGCATGCGTGTATCTGAGATCCCGATTATGAGATGCCCCTGGAACAGGCCGTCGTGCGAGTCGATGGCGATGTTGCGCAGGCTCACGTTTTTCTCTTTGTTGATTATTGATGTTATATTGGTGACAATGCCTATGTCGTCGCGTCCGACAACTCGGAGTGTCACGGCAAACTGTTCGCCGATCTTCCCCGACCACCGCGTGGTGATCATGCGATAGGGGTAACGTTCGCGGATGTTGTGGGCGTTGGGGCAGTCAGTGCGGTGGATTTTTATGACACCCTCCGACGATATGAAGCCGAACACATCGTCGCCGTAGATGGGGTTGCAGCAACGGGCGAACTTGTAGCTGATCCCCTTGATATTGTTACCAATCACAAGTACGTCTGTTGATCCTGGCGCGCCGCTGTCGGCGCCGTCGGTGGCGGCACGCAGGGTGAACTCTTCTGCTGAAACGGGTGCCGCATGGCTTTCCCCCTCCTTGTTGCCGTTCTCGAAATTTATATATTTCTCGGCGATGGAGTTCACATCGAGCCGTTCTTCGGCGATGTCGCGGAAGAAGTCTGTGGAATTCTTGAATCCCGTTTTCTTTATCAGACGGCTCAGAACGGCTTCGTCAAGGTCTATTTTCCTGTTCTTGAAGCGGCGTTCAAGCATTTCACGGCCGAGTTCGGCGGTGCGTCCCTGCTGTTCCTTGATGGTCTGGCGTATCTTGGTGCGCGCCTTGGAGGTGGTCACGAAGTTAAGCCAGTCGGCTTTGGGCTGTTGCGACGAGGAGGTGAGCACCTCCACCGTGTCGCCGCTCTTGAGCTTGTATGTGATCTTCTCGTTCTTGCCGTTCACGCGCCCTCCCACGCAGGAACATCCGAGGCCGGAGTGTATGTTGAATGCGAAATCGAGCAGGGTGGCGCCGGCGGGCAGGCGGTAAAGGTCACCTTTTGGGGTGAAAACAAATACCTCCTTGTCATAGATGTCCATCTTGAAGTTGCGCATCAGCTCCATGGGACCGGAGTTGGCGGTCTCGAGGATGTCGCGCACGTTGTTCATCCATGCGTCGAGGTTGCTCTCGCTTTTGATGCCCTTGTATCGCCAGTGGGCGGCAAGTCCCTTTTCGGCAACGAGGTCCATGCGCCGTGTGCGTATCTGCACTTCCACCCATTTCCCCTCGGGGCCGGCCACGGTGATGTGAAGCGATTCGTAACCGTTTGATTTGGGAATGCTGATCCAGTCTTTCATGCGCGACGGATTGGGCTGGTACATGTCGGTGACGACGGAGTATGCCAGCCAGCAGTCGCTCTTCTCCTTCTCGGGTGGGGTGTCGATGATGATACGTATGGCGAAAAGGTCATAGATATGGTCTATGTCGTTTTTCTGCTTGCGCATCTTGTTCCATATGGAGAATATGGATTTCGTGCGCCCCTTGATGTCGAATTTGAGACCGAGCCCCTCGAGTTTTTCCTTTATCGGGCCTATGAATGATGCGATGTATGCGTCGCGGGCGTTTTTGCGCTCGTTGAGCTGTTTGGCTATGGAGGTGTATGTGGGGCGGTCGGTGTATTTCAGCGACATGTCCTCCAGCTCCGATTTTATCGCATACAGGCCCAGGCGGTGCGCAAGGGAGGCGTAGAGGTAGTTGGCCTCGTATGCCACATCGCGCACCAGTTTTTCGTTGGGATGGTGGTTGATGATTTTCATGAGCACCAGACGGTCGAGGATCATGATTATGATGACTCTTATGTCGTCGGCGAATGTCATGAGCAGGCGCCGGAAATTCTCTGACTCCACAGCGGCGCCTCTTTCGTAGAGGGATGATACTTTCAGCAGCCCCCGCACCATGCGCGCGATGTCGTCGCCCCATCTGGAGGCTACCTCCTCGGGAGTGTGGTGGCCGGTCTGGCAGATAGGGTAGAGAAGTATGGCCACAACCATGTTGCGGTCTGGGCTTACCCGGCGGCAGAGTTCGGTAGCGGTGGCCATGCTTCGCAGCAGGGCGGAGTTGCCGAATTTGTCGCGTCGGAAATGTCCCTCTCTTGCAGAGGTCTCAAGTGTGGCGCGCAACGAAGTCACATCCTCGCGTGTGGCGTCCCCCATTTCGTCGGCATAGCGGAGGAGCTGTCTGTAAGCGCCTGCAATGGTGCCGAGTTCGCTGTCTGTAAGTCTGTTTGTCTCCAGTTCCCTTCCGGTGGGGGGAGGGGTTTCGGGAGTGGCGGGATGTTTTTCTTTCTCGATCATAGTTTATTCCGTTTGCCCTATAAGGCTGCCGTTTGATAAGTTTGATTGCAGGGCGCCCACTGCTTCATGCGCCCTGTCTGAAAGCAGGTTATGGCAGATGGTTATTTCTGCTCTTCGCTCCCTTGCGAGATGATATAGTCCTTCACTTCCTGGAAAAGTCGTGTGGCGAAGACAAACTCGTTGAGCGCCTCGTTTGTGGTGGTGAAAATGCGCTGTTTGTCTCCTACCCATTCGCGGTACCCCTTGTTGATGAAGACGATGTTTTCTCCGATACCGAGCACCGAGTTCATGTCGTGGGTATTTATGATGGTAGTGATGTCGTATTCCTGCGTGATGTCGTGCAGGAGTTCGTCGATAAGAATCGAGGTTTTCGGATCGAGACCGGAGTTGGGCTCGTCGCAGAAGAGATAGCGGGGATTGAGGGCTATGGCTCTGGCTATGGCCACACGTTTCTGCATGCCGCCTGATATTTCGGAGGGATATTTGGACTCGGCTCCGGCGAGGTTCACGCGGTTGATACAGAAATGGGCCCTTTCAAGCTGCTCGGCACGGCTCATTCCGGAGAACATCATAAGCGGGAACATGACGTTGCCGAGCACGGTCTCGGAGTCGAACAGCGCCGATCCCTGGAACAGCATCCCGATCTCATGGCGCAGCTGTTTCACCTGTGCGTCGGTCATCTTCATGAAGTCGCGTCCGTCGTAGAGTATCTCCCCCTGGTCGGGGCGCACGAGCCCCACGATACACTTCATCAGCACTGTCTTTCCCGAGCCGCTCTGCCCGATGATGAGGTTTGTCTTCCCGGAATAGAATTTGGCGCTTACGTCGTGAAGTATCGTCTTCCCGTCGAATGATTTTATGATGTTTTTGACTTCGATCATTGCAGTAAAAGTTTGGTCAGTATCACGTCGAAAAGCAGAATGAGGATGCTGCTCGATACCACGGCGTTGGTGCTTGCCTTGCCTACCTCGAGGGCTCCTCCCTTCACGTAATATCCGAAATATGACGAAACGGATGCTATTATGAATGCGAAGAAGAGCGATTTTATAAGGCCGTACCACACATACCACTCCACGAAAAGCGCCTGGATGCCGTAGATGAAGCGCGACACGCTGATCAGATCTGTGAAAGCGGCCACACACCATCCGCCTATAAATGAGGTGGCGATGCAGAATATCACAAGCACCGGCATGAACAGTACGAAAGCCAGAATCTTGGGAGTGACGAGGAAATTGGTGGAGTTCACGCCCATTATCTCGAGGGCGTCGATCTGCTCGGTCACCCTCATGGTGCCTATCTCCGAGGCGATGTTTGATCCGACCTTTCCGGCGAGGATAAGGCAGAGTATGGAGTTGGAGAATTCGAGCAGCACGATATCGCGTGTGGCAAGCCCCACGGAGTATGCCGGCATAAGGGGAGACTGCACGTTAAGCTGCATCTGTATGGTGCACACAGCTCCTATAAAGAGCGAGATCACTATTACCAGCGGAATGGAGTCCACACCGAGTTTCATGATCTCGAGTATGGTACGGCGCCCGAATACCGACCATTTGTCGGGCATGGCGAAAGCTCTTTTCAGAAACAGGGTGTACTTACCCAGTTGCTCCAGAGATTTTGTCAATATCATTTCAAAAAAAGTTTTCTTAATTTATAAGAGGCTGTATATGTGGCCAGCTACTAAAACAATTAACAAAGTTAATGAGTTTTTCGGTTCTTTACGTTTAAGAAATCTTAAAAAACAGCAAAGCCCGACATTAAGTCGGGCTTTGAAAAGTGGAGGTGCCAAGCGGATTCGAACCGCTGTAAACGGTTTTGCAGACCGGTACCTAACCACTCGGACATGGCACCATTGTGATTGCGGGTACAAAGGTACGCATTATTTTTAATTTTGCAAACTTTTCGGTCCGTTTTAAAGATTTTCTACCCGATTTTCTGTCTCTGTTTTGTTTCTGCCGGTTAAAATCATGGGGCATGCTGGAAACGGCGGTCCCGGCATGCCCCATGAAAGTAGGGTATTATATGATTATTTCACATAGAGCTTGGATGAGTGGCCCCCCTGGCGGCGGATATAGATGCCTGCCGAGGGGTTGGTCACACGGCGTCCCTGCAGGTCGAAGTATTCTACAGGTGCGTTTGCGTCGTTGCCGGTATCGGCCTTCACATTGTCGATGCCGTTGGAACCGGCGCCCGGGATATTGATTGTGAAACATGCACCGTCAAATAATGGGGTCTGTGCATATTCAGTTCCTTCTAAACCGACATATATGATGGGGAAAGTAAACTTGTCGCCGTCGCGGGTGCCGTCAGCTACAGAGGCATACAGATAATAGTCGCCTGAATCGTAGATTTCATCTATCGATAGTCCTGTAGGTATTATGCCAAAATAGATGTATTCATTGCCATCTCCGGTGTCGTGGGTATGACGGAACGACCAGTCTCCCACGGGGTTACTGTGAACTGTGAGATGGCGATACCATCCCGGATCCTGTGTGTAGGGATTTGGGAGAGTGTATATGTCTGTTTTGAGATCTTCAGGTGAAACTGTGCGGACAGCTGTCAGATCGTTGAAAGTGCCGAAGAATGCCGGATCGGTAGAGAACGGGCTCATAAGCTCTTCTGTTACCGTCACACCGGTGTATTCTTCATAACGGTATGAAAGCGGAGCCACAAAATGATCGAATGCTTTTCCTGAATTGTCGATCGGTACTATCAGCATCCATGCCGGAGCATCGATAAGGGACTTGTAAGGCAGTACCGCAATGTTTCCGGAACCGGGAGATGATGGGGCTTGAGGAGTCACGGTATGTACGGCATAAGATGTGCTTCCATCGGCAATCCGTGCTGCTTCTGCTGTAAACTCGGCCTCTGTGGGCTTCTGAAGCTGTGCCGGCATGATGATATATCGGATTTCTTTTGTATCCGGAGCCACGTTGCCGATTACGTTGCTGTTGTCATCATCTGTCTGCTGGAAACCTAAACCTCGGTAACCGGGAATCTCGACGATAAGTGGGGAGAAGTCAAAATGCGGAATAATGAGACGTTTGTCCCTGAATTCGCTTTCATCGAGGGAATTAGCATAGAAGTATGAGGACATGAAATGGTCGTTGCCACTTCCGTTGGGGCGTCCAGACTCAAAGGTGATGTTTTTAGGATCCGTGACATCGAAAACGAACCAGAAAGTGTCGTCGGTGCGGAATGCATCGGGACGATACGGCGCCTCGTCACCCCGATATATTTTGTCAAGAGTGTCATTGAACGTATCGGCAAGGGCACATGAAGGGCTGTATGGGTTCACCACACGGTAGATCTCGCGGTCTGTGTCGGTGCGTTTCTCTATCTCTACCTCCCACTGCAATTTATCAGCCGGGAATTCGATATAAACAGTGTTTATTACGTTGCCTTCCAGTAACTCACTATATCGGTATGTGTTGGGATACGGATGATGCCATATGCCGCGCCCGATCGATTGCCATGTCCCCGCAGGGGCAAGATTTGATGTGATAGTGGATATGCCGTATTCGCCGATGTAACGGTCGTTGGCGTCCATTGCCAGGGCAAGGATCCTGTAGTCGCCATATCCCAGGTCGAAATTGATAGTCAGCTCTGAAGTGGCTACCTTGTATTCGTCTTCACCCCTGGCTATGGCGTTGATATCATCGAATGTAAATGAAGGTCCTTCTGCGTGTCGTGTGATATAGCGCAGATGGTCAGGTCCGTTATAGCTGACATCCATAGTGATACTTGTGTCTGTAGACTTAGTACCACCTGATTTAACGGCCCATGTAAAGAAAATCTGCTCAGGGTCGGCATCAGGCAGATATGCTGTGAAGAGGTCTGATCTGAGCCCCAATCTATCATCGATCATGAACCATGCGTTTCTGAACCGGAATCTCTTGGTTGCCTCCGAATATGACACCGTCTGGCACATGAAGTCCAGAGAGGTGCAGTTGTACTCAGTAGCGAGCCGCGACGGCACAGGCATGCCGGTTGGTGTCTGCGGTATGGATATCAGGCAGGTCACAGGGTCGTAATTGCCGATCATATCGTTATAACCTAAAAAGTTGCAGAACTTGATCTGCTGCACGGAGGCATCGTCGCGCAGCTGGCGTATCATGACTTCTGTAGTGCTTTTGAAAACGATCTCCTCATCCCCGTCAATTCTGAAAGAGTTGAGGGTATTGAGCAGATAGTCGTACCCTAAGCCGAAAGTCGCGGTGCCGAGGCTTTTCCATTCAGTGTAGTCGGCGTCATTGGCCTTGGCGGGAGCGGC
>CADFRV010000117.1 GCA_902836725.1 Muribaculaceae bacterium | reverse complement strand
CAGCCCCGCCTGTTTCCATATGATCACCGGCACACCGCAACGGAGATAAAGCGACGCTTTGTGGGGGTTGTTGTAACGCAGATATTCTCCCCACTGTCCGCGGCACCCCTCTATGGTGTCGCCGTCCCACACAAGGCCGAAATCACCCTCGGGATGGCGTATCATCATGCCCGACGGCACGAATCCTCGCAGTTTGAAGCATGCCGCTCCCGCAGCCTGGGTGAGATCGAAGTTATTGCCGTAGACCACCACCTTGTATCCGTCGATCACCGTGCCCCAGTCGTACAGGAACTGGTTGCGGCGGCGGCTGACACCACCGGCAAACATCACGGTCTTTTCATCCGACGACACGGCGGGTTCCGCCACAGAGCGCTTCTGAGGCTCCAGATTTGCCGTCTGACGCGCTTCATGGGCCGAGGGTGAGAGATAGTCCCAAATGCCGAGAGAAGTGGACGGAACGGACGAGCCATGATCTCTGAGCCATCCTTCCATCGACGGATTGAGCGCTATGATGAAATCGCTTCCGGAAAGGAGCGCCACCTCCTCGGATGGCGACATGTCGCTGCAGCCGAAACTTTCCAGATCATGGATCAGAGTCACCACCCGCGCCCCGCGCATGTGCGCAAGACGGCATATGAGCCTGAAATTCGGATCAGGATACTGCACCACCAGTTTATCCCCGCGGTGAAGCAGAAAACCGGCACGTATGACTCCTGCCAGGGTAGCCATACGGGTCTGGAATTTTGTTGGACGCAGATTGTTCTTGAGACCGACATTACGGTATCCCTGCGACGCCATTACGGCGTCCATATCCGAACGTGCCTTGAAAGAGGCAGACTCTGTCTGTGGAAATTTACGGGCGATATAGCAAAGCATAGCGAATAATTCTAAAGTCCGGACCTGCTGATACGGGGCGGTCCGCTTATCCCTCTGCTACTTAAACACCCAAGTGATGGTTCCGGTTTGAACGGGCGAACCTTCAAGTACTGAAAAACGACATTCTTTCGATCTGGCGATACACTGGTTGCGCATGGCCTGGTCTGCCGCCACTGTGCCTGAACTGCCGGCAGCACTGTAGGAGGCGGAAGTCACACGCCCCTGCGCGTCGACCTTCACACGTATGGCTATGGTGCCGAGTTTCTTGCCATGTACGCTTGTCCACGATTCGAGCGTGCGGCCGCGGAGACCGTTGCCGGGTGTGCCGGTCACGGCGCCTGTGGCCGATGTGCCCTCTGTGGCGCCGGGAGTGCCCTTGCCCTTGTCACCTCCGAAAGCGCGGGAGGTTGCGGCTTCCACATTCTTTTTGGCCTGCTGCTGTTTCTTTGCTTCCTGCCGCTCCTTCTCTTTCTGCAGTTCCTCTTTCGTGGGACCTTTCTTTTCTTTTTTCACCTGTGCGGGGGAGGGACGCTCCGAGGTGGTGACCTTAGGCTGTTGCGCGGCCTCTCCGGCATTCTCCGGATCAGGTGCATCCTGTGTAGGCTCTGGCGATTTCACATCGGACGGAGCCGGCTTGTCCACCGGAGCCACAGGATCCTGTATGTCTCCTGTCCTTACAAACTCCCCGGTGGCATACAGATCCTCGATCTCGTCCATCACGATCTCCTGTTCAGGTTCCACAGGCCATTCATCCATCCCTGCAGGAGGATAGGTGAGGTATGAGAACAGGAATGTGAGCAGCACTACGAGATGAAACAGCACTGTTCCCGCGACGGCATATATTTTATCAGACCTGATCAATTTTTCTAAATTTGAATTAATAGCTTGAGAGGGAGGGAGAGAGGGAGCAAATCAGAGATATCAGAGGCATCAAATCTCTCAATTTCTTATTTCTCAACTTCTGATTTCTATCCTTGCTTGACTTCTAATGCTCTTGCTTCTTACTTCTCAATTTCCTGATTTCTCAATTTCTTTCTTTACGCCCGGCGACGCCACAGGCTTTGTTGCGAGCACCATGCGGAGATTGTTGGAAGCGCCCAGTGAAAGCACCTCCACGATTTTGCCGTAAGGCACCTTTTCATCGGCATACAGGGCGATGAATCCGGCGGAATCCTGCTGATGGGCGAGATTCAGGAAGGTTACAAGGGCGTCAAGCTCAAGCGGCTGAGGCTGCTCGTCGCCGGTAGAGGCAAACAGTTTCTCCTCCTCGTCGATATACACTCTTGTAGTAGGCTTTATGGCGCTCTGCTCGGTGCTCTGGGGCAAAGAAAGCTCCAGTCCCGTAGGGAAGACGAATGTGGAGGTCACCATGAAGAATATGAGCAGCAGGAAAATGACATCGGTCATCGACGCCATCGAGAAAGCCGCCATCATTTGATGTTGACGTTTGAGCACGGTAGTTTATAGGCTAAAGAGGGAAACAATCTTTTTTATACAATCCCGCAGGGGATGAGGATCACACTGCAGGTTCGTTGAGCAGGTCCATGAACTCCATGGATTTGGACTCGAGCAGGTTCATGACCGAGTTGATGCGTGCCACCAGGTAGTTGTATGCGAAAAGGGCGATCACACCCACCACAAGACCGGCCACGGTGGTGACAAGAGCGGTGTAGATACCGGAAGAGAATGTGGCTATATTGGCCGAATTGCCTTCCGCCGCAATGGCGTAGAACGCCTCGACCATACCGACCACAGTGCCGAGGAAGCCGAGCATAGGTGCGCCTGCAGCAGTGGTGGCAAGCCAGGGAAGACCCTTCGAGAGGCTTGCAATCTCTATGTTTCCGGTGTTCTCCACAGCGGCGAGGATATCGTTCACAGGACGCCCGATGCGGCTGATACCCTTGGCGATGAGACGCGAATAGGGGGAATTGTTTTTCTTGCAGAGGTTGAAAGCGCTTTCTATCTCACCCTCATGGATGTAGTCGCGGATGCGCTCCATGAAGGTATCGTCCTCGCGTGCGGCGCGGTTCACCACGATGGCTCTTTCAATAAAAATATATATGCACACAAGCGACAGAAGCCCTATCACGATCATGATAGGTCCGCCTTTGAGGCAAAGATCCCAGAGGGAAAGTTCCACTTGTGTGGCCTGTGCGGTAACGGGAGCGCCATTTATAGCGGCATCGAGCAGTAGCATAACGGTTTGAATTGAGAAATCGTGAAAAAGAGAAATTGGGGGGAGGAATTATCGGGATTAAAATTCAGCCTTACGGATTATTTCAGAGCGGCCTTGTAGCGGCGGATGGTCTCGGGAAGACCGAGATAGAGCGCGTCGCAGATAAGCGCATGGCCGATAGAGACCTCGTTGAGGAACGGCACATGCTCCTTGAAATAACGCAGATTCTCAAGGTTGAGATCGTGGCCGGCATTCACTCCCAGACCTGCCTTTCTTGCCGCACGCGACGCTTCCACATACGGTGCTACAGCGGCTTCAGGATCGCGGGCATATGCGTCGGCATAAGGCTTGGTGTAAAGCTCCACACGGTCGGCGCCTGTCTTGGCCGCCATGCGTATGTTATCGCAGTCTGTACCGACGAAAATAGAGCTGCGGATGCCTGCTTCACGTAAGGTATCGATTATTCCTGTGAGAAACTCCATGTGTGGTTCCACCTCCCACCCGGCCGACGAAGTAAGATCGCCGGGGGCGTCGGGCACCAGTGTCACCTGCTCGGGTTTCACCTTAAGCACCAGGTCCATGAACTCGGGAGTGGGATAGCCCTCGATGTTGAACTCCGTTTTCACCAGGGGGCGAAGGGAGAACACATCGTCGCGGCGGATATGGCGCTCATCGGGACGCGGATGCACCGTGATGCCGTCGGCTCCGAAACTCTCGCAGTCCACGGCCACACGGCTCACGTCAGGGATATTCTCTCCCCGGGCATTTCGCAGAGTGGCGACCTTATTTATATTGACGCTCAGATTAGTAGTCATGTCTTTTTACAAAAGCGAAAAATCTTTAATAACTTGTTCTTTGTTATAAAGAAATAAGATAATTCCGTATCTTTGTGACTGAATTCTGACCACAAATTTAATCAGAAATTTCAAGAGTGCACGTAAAAAGGCGCCATTATTTCTGTTGTTAACAGAATTTGACAATAAGAACCCGAGGCAACGGGGATAAGTTCCGAACAAGTTTTCAACCATACCAGGAGCAGTAAATAAAAGTGATCTATCAGCAACACGAGATACTCAAGCGTTTCATCTCAGGCGAACTTGACCATACAAGCGAACTTGAGGCGTTATGGCCACAGCAACCCGACGCGAGCCATCTGCTTGTAGCCTGCAATCCCCAGGATTACAGCGCATCGGCAATGGCCAAGGCGGTGGAAGACTGTGATGCACAGCTACTTGGATTGTCTGTCACCGGTATGCGCGACTCCGCCGGCAGGCCTGTGGTGGCTCTCACGGTGGGAAGCGCGTCGGCCGACGGTGCGGCACGGTCACTTGAACGGTACGGGTATGAAGTGATCCATACCCGCAGCGCCGCCGAGGGGCCGGAACATGCCCGCAATATGGAGCGACTGGGAGAACTTCTCCATTATCTCGAGATGTAGAGAACATATATCAAGCACCAAGCCTGTTTTGTCATGAGAATAGCCATCAACGGCAACCGTCATCAGGAAGGACATCTGCAAGCCATAGAAAAGCTGACAGACACACTGGTAAGCCACGGCCACCATGTGGTCATGTCAGAGCGGTTCCTGGATTATCTCGCCTCCCATCTGGGACCGCATTTCAGTGCGGGAATCGACTATATCCCGCTGACAAGGCAACCTCAGGCCGATCTGGCCGTGAGTATCGGCGGCGACGGAGCGTTCCTTAAGACCGCCAGATGGATCGGTGATGCCGAAATACCTGTGGCAGGTATAAATACCGGCCATCTGGGCTATCTGTCAGCTTTTACGTTTGACGAGCCCGACGACATATACCGTATGCTTCTGGAGGGGGAGTACCGCATAGAAGACAGGGCACTGATAGAGGTCAATGTCACCTATCCGGAGGAGCATACCGGCCACAGATGGAAACATCTGCCCTCCACCCTCACGGCACTGAACGAACTGGCAGTGACGCGCGGCGACATAGCCTCCATGCTCCGCATATCGGCGGAAATCGACGGGCGCTCCTCCCTCAACTACATGGGCGACGGCCTGATAGTCTCCACCCCCACCGGAAGCACGGCATATAATCTCTCTGTCGGAGGACCGGTGCTTGACCCTCAGCTCCGGGGATGGGTGCTCTCCCCTATCGCAGCCCACAGCCTCTCCATGCGCCCGCTGGTGATAAAGGACAGTTCCACCATAATCCTGCGTGTGGAAGCCCGTGGAGAAGGATTCCGTCTGGCGGCAGACGGCAAACCAGTGACCCTGCCGTTGGGAGCCATCCTGAAAGTGACACGCGCGCCCTATGTGGTGAAGCTGGTGCAACAGTCGCACCACACGTTCACAGACACTCTCCGCGACAAACTCGGCTTAGGCAACACACTGGTATGATGGCACTATAATCAGAGATATCAGAGGAATCCACAAAAGTATCATTGCTTGACTTCTCACGCTCTTACTTCTAACTTCTTATTTCCCAATTTCTTATTTCTTCTTTTCTATTCTTGCTTGACTTCCCACGCTCTTACTTCTGACTTCTAATTTTATGGCAACCGGAGAATTGCAACATGAGCTACTTGGCAAGGTTATGGTGACAGTGCGCCATAACTCACGGCATGTATCTGCCAGATGGAAAAGCGGCCAAGTAAATATCAACGTACCACAGGGAATAAGACTCCCTGAACTGAAACGAATTCTTGACGATCTCACACCACGGCTTATGGCATCACGGCCTCTGGTAACATACCATCACGGCCAGGAACTGCTGTTCCCTTATGTGGATTTCGTGATAAGGCAGCAGACCTTCGCCCCATCAAAGATATTGGGCACTGCCTCCGTGCCGGTATCATATGTGGAGGTGGGGAGCGACTGGAACATGGATCTCGAATCCACTTCACGCGCCATAAGCGACATGCTGTGCAAGATAGCCCGCAAAGTGGCGCCGGAGGTACTTCTGCCCCGCGCCAAAGAAATTTCCGAGAGAATCGGGCGCCACCCTGTGGGATGGAAAATCTCTTCAGGACACAGAACCCTCGGACAGTGCTCCGGCCAAGGGATCATATCGCTCAGTTATGTGCTGATTTTTCTGCCGGAAGAACTTTCAGACTATGTGATCTACCACGAGCTTGCGCATCTGTCAGAGATGAACCACAGCGAGCGGTTCCATGATCTCCTCAACCATTATCTGGGCGGACGCGAGACAGAACTGCGCCGGAAGCTACAGGCTTACATCTGGCCGGTGCTGAGAAAATGACCATGATAATAAACTCTCTTCAAAATAACCTATCCCCATTTTATGAGACAACTGATTTTTAAAAGTCTGATGGCTATGTGCGCGATATCATCACCGGCGATAGCGTCCTCACATGCGCTTGCCCTCCCATCGGAGAAAAACGTGACGGCAAAAGCCGCTCCAACCAAAGTGACACACCCCGAGTGGAGCCGTGATGCCGTGATATACGAGGTAAACTGGCGTCAGATGACCCCTGAGGGCACCATTGCCGCCGTTGAGAAACAGATTCCCCGCCTGAAAGAGCTTGGAGTGGACATACTTTGGGTAATGCCCGTAAACCCCATTTCCAAAGAGGGACGCAAAGGGGAGCTTGGAAGCTACTATGCCTCTGCCGATTACAAGGCCCTCAATCCTGAACTCGGCACAATGGACGATTTCCGCCACTTCGTAAAGACAGCCCACGACAACGGCATGAAGGTGATAATAGACTGGGTGCCGAACCATACCGGCAACGACAACTGGTGGCTCGAATACCATCCTGATTTCTACAAACGCGACGCCTCAGGCGAACCGGTACACCCTTATGAATGGACCGACGTGAGCCAGCTCGACTATTCCAACCCGCAGATGCGCCGTTATATGATCGACGCCATGGCCCACTGGCTCTGCGACGCCGACATCGACGGTTTCCGCTGCGATGTGGCCTCCATGGTGCCTGTAGATTTCTGGAACGAGGCACGCCCGCAGCTTGAGGCCGTGAAACCAGGACTTTTCATGCTCGCCGAGGCATCCTCTCCCGACCTCCAGGCCGAGGGCTTCGACATGGGATACAACTGGCCTATGGCCTCCCTTTTCAAAGCCATAGCCAACAACGCCGGCCAATACACCATGCCCGACGATCCCGGCAAAAAGGAAGCCGTAGCCATAGACTCGCTCCTGGCATCACAGCAGGCGGAATACCCCGGGGACACATACCTGATGAACATGATCACCAACCACGATTTCAATTCGTGGGAAGGGACTGAGTTCCAGCGATTCGGCAATCTGGCCGACGCCATGGCGGTGCTCACCTACACACTCCCCGGCATGCCGCTGATATACACCGGCCAGGAGACCGGCCTTAACCGCGCCCTCGAGTTCTTCAAGAAAGATGATGCGCCCCTGTTTGAGCCGCGCAACAGTTATTTTGAATTCTACCAGAAACTCAACG
>CADFRV010000116.1 GCA_902836725.1 Muribaculaceae bacterium | reverse complement strand
ATAAAATAACAATATTCCCCCAAGTGCAAGACAATCTTAAATGAAAGAGCCGTGGGGGGAAGAGCAGATAACGGGCGGGGAAGTTGCCTGTTTCATAATTAAGTTGTAATTTTGCAGGTGTATTGCGTCGGTCTCTTTTATAGAAACCACCGGCAATATGGAGGAGTGCGAGTGAACTGCGGGTTCGTAGTGTAGCTTGTTTTCGAGGCACCGGCTTGCGGCGTTGTCGCGGCTGACAGTAATGCTGTCGGCTGAGATGTCGTTTCAGGGCCGGTGATACAGCGGATACACTTCGGTTGTTCCGCCCCGCCTGTAGGATTGCTGTTGTGGCACTGAAAGCGGGGGAATGTGGGAATTATTCCTTTTCGCGCGCATCTCCGTATACGTATATAGTTAATAACCAGTAATTTTACTGCCATACAACCTTCGGCTCAATATATATCGTCCCTGATATCGCCTTCTCCGGCTGATAAAAAGTTGAACTGGTATGCGCTGAAGGTGTTTCATAATAGGGTCGCGACTGTCGAGGCCGATCTTACGGCTCTTGGCGACTGTGAATGTTATGTTCCGAAACAGGAAGTGGTGACAGTGAATTCCGATGGCAAAAAGGTCAGCCGTCAGCGTCCGGCGATAGCCGGTCTGCTCTTTTTGAAGGCTGCTGACTGTAAGGTAAGACATATCAAAGACTTAATAAACGGCCGTGCGATGTTTTATCCGGCTTCGGATGGTTTCCCGGCCATTATCCCGGAACGGGAGATGATTATGTTCCGCCTTGTCACATCGGCCCATGCCGACGGTCTGGAGTATCTTTCCGACAATTCAGCCGATTATTCGGTAGGGCAGCGGGTGAGGGTGCTTCAAGGTCCTTTTCAGGGAGCGGAGGGGTTTATCAGGCGAATTCGGGGGAACAGGCGTCTGGTAGTGTCGATAAGCGGGATATGTGCTGTAGCCACATCATATATCCCCGCATCTTTCCTCGAGAGGCTTCCGTAATACGGTCGCCCTGATTGATCAGTATAGCTGTTGGCCTGAAAAGTCTATTAGCATGTTTGAATCAAATCACACACATATATCAAGTCTTAACCTAAAAAACAATTGCACATGCAGTTTACATTAGACGGATTGGCAGTATTTCTCATTAGTGCAATACTCGCAGGTATCATCATTCCTAAAATTCTCCTTATCGCTTTTCGCAAACGCCTGTTCGATGAGCCTGATGAACGGAAAATCCACACTGCGGCGGTTCCACGTCTCGGTGGGATCGCTTTCATGCCCTCGATCATCTTCTCCCTCTGTTTTGTGATCGGCATTGAGGTGTTGTTCGGTTCGGAATGGGCGCATCTGCACTTTGGCCTCTCGCTTGACGAGCATGGCCCCGAGGCGAGGGCACAGCTTGCCTCCCGCTTCCTGCCGCTTAGCTTCGGCCTGTGCGCCATAATGGTGATGTATCTTGTCGGGATCGCCGACGACCTCATCGGAGTGCGCTATTCGGCCAAATTCATCGCACAGATTATAGCAGCCTGCCTGCTGGCTCTCGGAGGAGTGCGCATCGACAACCTCCACGGAATGTTCGGCATCTATGAGTTGCCCTGGCCTCTGGCATGGGGACTGACCATACTCCTTGTGGTGTATATCACCAATGCCATAAACCTTATCGACGGCATCGACGGCCTCGCGTCGGGGCTTAGCGGTATCGCCATGGCATTCTACGGCTTCGCATTCCTTTCCGCAGGATACTGGATCTATGCCCTGCTCGCCTTTGCCGGCCTCGGCACACTTGTGCCGTTCTTCTATTACAATGTGTTCGGCAATCCGGTAATGCAGAAGAAGATATTTATGGGCGACACCGGTGCACTCACCATAGGCATCCTGCTGTCGTTCCTCGCCATAAAGACCACATATATTATCGACGGGGGCATCATCGCCTCCAACATAATGGTGGTGGCATTCGCTCCTCTGGCCATCCCCTGCATGGATGTGCTCAGAGTGTTCATGCACCGCATCCTGCGTGGCAAAAGCCCGTTCCTTCCCGACAAGACACACATCCATCATAAACTCCTCGCCCTCGGTATACCTCATCGTCTCACAATGATAACGATCCTGTCGACTTCGGCCGTACTGATCGTCCTCAACATATGGCTCGGCCGGTATGTGGGACCTGCAGTGGTGCTTGTGGCCGATCTGGTGTTCTGGATCATTGTGAACTATACCCTTACACGTCTTATAAAGAGCCGTCAGGCCAGACTTGGTATCACTAACGGATACGAGTGATCCGTGAAGCCACATAGCGTCTGTGGCTCAGTATGAAATTTCTTTTTTTGCGATTCCGCCTGTATTCACGTGAAAGGTGGAATGGTGCCTGTGTGGAATGTATTGCGTATTAACAGGTAGTCTGTCTACAAACAGAGCTTTATGTATTTTATAAAATCAAGGTGCCTTTTATCATTATGCACGGCCGCCGTTATGGCCGGTGCGCTAAGTTCTTGCCGTTCTCCCCGCGATGTGACATATTTCAGCGAACTGGAGGCCGGCACCGTTCAGGAAATCAATTCAGTCAAGGATATTACGGTGCGTCCCGACGACCGTCTGTCGATCCTTGTGGTGTCTAAGGACCCGCAGCTGGCGGCGTTGTACAATCTCCCTATGATGGCCCACCGTGTGGGGCAGCCCGGGGTGTCCACATCGCCTACCTCCGGCAACAACGAGGTGGCCTCGTATGTGGTCGACCAGTACGGCGACATACAGTTCCCGCAGCTTGGCACGCTCCATATCGAGGGGATGCGCCGCAACGAGGTGGCCGACTATATCCGTGAGCAGCTCATTACACGCAACCAGATCAAGGATCCGGTTGTGGTTGTCGACTTCCTCAACCACGGGGTCACGGTGCTCGGCGAGGTGAACAAGCCGGGACGTGTGAACTTCGACCGCGACCGCTTCACCATCCTCGACGCGATCGCCGGAGCCGGCGACCTCACTATACAGGGACAGCGCAAGGATATACTTGTGACCCGCATAGAGGACGGACGCCAGATGGCATACCGTCTTGACCTTACAAACTCGGCACAGACCGTGCAGAGCCCTGCGTTCTATCTGCAGCAGGACGATGTGGTGTATGTGTCGCCCAACGATGTACGCAAACGCCAGACCACGGCCAACGGCAACGCGCCCCTTACCCCGTCGTTCTGGATCTCGATAGCGTCTCTCGCAACCACCATAGCCGTACTTATCTGGAAGTAGGCCCTGGTGGTTTTATTATGCCCTGTTGCTGCGGACGGCGGCAACGGGAAAAAATCTGTTTTTCCAACCAATCATCACCGGGCCGCGACGGTTCCGGTGATATAATCTGATGACATATATGTCTGATTATCACGTGTTAGATAGCGTTCAACAACCTTCTGCCGAGGCCGTTGCGGCTGCCTCGGATCAAACATTGAAAATCAAGGATCTGCTGTGGCTCTGCCTCAGCAGATGGTACTGGTTCGTAATTTCGCTTGCGATATGCTGCGGTCTGGGGGTATATTATATCCTCCGAACCGTTCCTGTATATGAACGTTCCACCCAGTTGCTCATCAAGGATGACCGCCTGGGGGGAACTGCCGGTGGCGATGTCGGGGCTTCATTCTCCGGGATCGCTTTTTTACAGCCTAATACAAACGTCCTCAACGAGCTCGCATCCATCACTTCCCCCACGGTTATGGCCGAGGTGGTGAGCCGCCTGGGGCTTGACGTGGATTATTCCGCCAAAGGCGCATTCCACGACACCCCTCTTTACGGCACAAACCTCCCCCTGCGTTTCACTTTTCCCGACCTCGGATCCAAAGGCCAGGCGGCTTTCGAGGCGGTGGCCGCTCCCGACGGCTCGCTCACACTGAGGGCGTTCGAGGATGCCGACGGCGAGATAGAGGGCGCCACACCGGTGACAGGGCGATATGACCGCATCGACACCCTTCAGACACCGTTCGGGCGTGTTGCCGTGGCTCCCGGCGCCATGTACGACGGCGGCAAGCTCACCTCCCCCCTCGAGATACAGGTGATCCGCACTCCGGTCGCGAAAGTAGCCGCCCGTCTTGCCGGTGAGCTTGTGGCGGAGGCTCCCGAAGACTATGCTTCGATCATCACCCTGCGATATGCCGACGTCAGCCCCGAGCGTGCCGAGGACCTGCTGCAAGGCGTAATAGAGGTGTATAACGAAAACTGGATACAGGACAAGAACCGCATTGCAGTCTCCACCTCCGAGTTCATCAAAGACCGTCTGGCCGTGATAGAAAGCGAGCTCGGAAGCGTCGACTCCGATATATCATCCTACAAGTCAACCCATATGGTGCCCGATGTGGAGCAGGTTTCGCAGCTTTACATCAGCCGTGCCGCGGCGGCAGACGATGAAGTGGCCACGCTCAACAACCGCCTGGCCATGGCGCGCTACATACGCTCCTATCTGAGCAATTCCGCCAATACGTTCAACGTGCTTCCCGCCAATTCCGGCATCGAGAACCTCAATATCGAATCGCAGATAGCCGCCTACAATACCCGTCTGCTCGAGCGCAACAACCTCGTGGAGAACTCCTCCACCGAGAATCCCCTTGTGGTGGATATGGACAGTCAGCTCAAAGGCATGCGCGAGGCCATCGTGCAGAGTATCGACAACTATGTGGTGACACTCAACTCCGCCGTGACCACCGCCCGCTCGTCGCAGGCGGCGGCATCGTCGCGCCTCCAGGCCAACCCCACACAGGCACGCTACCTGCTCAGCGTGGAGCGCCAGCAGAAAGTGAAAGAGAGCCTGTATCTCTATCTCCTGCAGAAACGCGAGGAGAACGAGCTGAGCCAGGCTTTCACGGCATACAACTCACGCATGATCACACCGCCCATGGGCTCTGACCGTCCCGTGTCGCCCAACCGCCGCAATGTGATGGCAGTGTCGGTGCTCCTCGGGCTGCTCTTACCCATCGGGGCGATTTACCTGAGCGAACTCCTTAACAGCCGTGTGCGCGGACGCAAGGACATCGAAGCCATGTCGATACCTTTCGTCGGAGAGATACCCCTCGGATACAGGCCGCGTCACGGACTGGCACGCCTGCGCCCGGCGCGCGACAACGAGCGCGACCGCCGCATGGTGGTAGTGCGCCACGGCTCTTCAAATATTATCAACGAGGCATTCCGCGTTATCCGCACCAACCTCGAGCTTATGGCCGACGCCGACGCCACTGGCGCACACACCATAATGGTCACATCCGCCAATCCCGGCTCCGGAAAGACATTCATAACCATGAACCTCGCCACCACACTGGCCATAAAAGGACATCGTGTGGCGGTGGTGGACCTCGACCTGCGCAAGGCATCGCTGAGCACCTATGTAGGCAGCCCCGCGCGTGGCGTCAGCGCCTACCTCTCGGGTCATGTGACCATCGACGATATCACCGTGCGCAACGCCAACGACACCCGGGGCCTTGACATAATACCCGTGGGAGCCCTTCCGCCCAACCCCGCCGAGCTCCTCTACTCACCCCGTCTCAGCACCCTTATCGACAATCTGCGCGAGCACTACGACTATGTGCTGCTCGACTGTCCGCCGGTGGAAGTGGTGGCAGATGCCAAGATCATCAACTCCCATGCCGACATGACCCTCTTCGTGATCCGTGCCGGCCTGCTCGAGCGCGATATGCTCCCCCAGATACAGCACTTCTACGACACCCGCCGTTACCGCAACATGGCCCTGATCCTCAACGGCACCGACACCTCCCACCTCGGCTCGCTCCGCTCCACCTACGGCTACGCTTACGGCTACGGCTACACAGCACATGGGGAAAAGTAAATGCAGCTGTCAGATGAATATTTGCAGATGTGAGATTTCTTCATATCGTGAGCGATTGCTGTAATTGTAGGAAAGATATCCGGCAGGAAAAAGCGTATGCCTTTTTCTGTGTATTATCACTTGTACTCTTCCTGTATGCCCATACCGGACATATGGGCAAGATTTTTTACATACCGTGCGGACTGTCACTGTTTTGTGCATATCTTTGCCATAGAAGATGGGACCGGCTTGATATGCTGATGGCCATATTTGCAGGATGGATATTTCTTACAGACCTGATACAAGGGATTATTCCCATGTGTTTTTCTTCCCCGTCGATTCGGATCGTATTGGGAATAGCCTGTTTCAATGGACTTAGGAAAACTGCAGAGGGAGCTATGATCAGATATATGACAGTTGTCTGTGTTTCTATCGTATTTCTGTCGTTCTATATTCTTGTAAGCCCGTTGGATAGCCAGGGCAGATATTTCGGCTATATTGGTGATCCGAATTATTATGCATTGACACTCAATCTGATTGTATTCATCTTGTTTCAACAGATTAAGGATTCTTATAAGTGCGATATCTGGGTTATGTTGGCTGTGTTGTCTCTAACTGCGGTAATACCGTTTTTTGTTGCAGGCCAATCCAGAGTCGGTTTTATCTCGTTGATAATACTGTTGGCAGGAGGTATATATACGCTTCATAGACGGTTCAGAAAAATTTCATATGCAATTTTATTCCTGAGTATATCGGCAATAATTTGCTGTATGATATTTACAGATCTTCCCAGAGAATTTGCAGATAGATATGCGATGAAAGGGTTGAACGGATGGGCGGCCATGTCGCGTATTTACCAGATCGAGTGTGTGATAGATTGTATAAAGGATTCTCCGGAGATAATGTTATGGGGTATAGGCGTGGATATGGATGAACTGTCTTTACCGGTGTATGGGGAATGTATGCGGACTATCGTCCATAATACTTTCGTGAATGTCTTTTTTCACCAGGGAATTCCTGGTCTGGTGATTTTCTGTCTGATTCTTTTTGAGATAGCAAAATCGGTTTTATTGCACCGTACAGATGCACTTGCACCTGTATTCTTTGTAACGGTACTTCTGAATATCATGTCGGTGGCATCTGTAACATATCTTTCATTCTGGTGGTCACTATTTTATATGGCTAACAGATATGACAGATACCATGACAGGGATAAAAAACATATTGTTGATGGCGCATGAAGATGCTAAAAACAGAATAGCCAGAAACACATTGTTTCTGTACGGCAGGATGGCATTGATCTTATTGGTGTCATTATACACGTCGCGTGTATTGCTGGAAGCGGTGGGAGTCGAGGATTACGGCATTTACAATGTCGTAGCCGGAGTCATAACCATGCTGGGTTTCCTGAACGCGTCTCTTAGCGGTGCGAGTTCCCGCTTTTTGATTATTGACATGGAGAGCAATGGCAAACAGGATGCCAGGGACACTTTCTCCTCAATAACATGCCTTAATCTTCTGCTTGCCGGCGTGGTGGTGCTGATCGGCGAGACTGTCGGCCTATGGTTTGTAATGAAGGAACTGGTGATTCCACCTGATAAGCTTACAGCTGCATTCTGGGTGTATCAGTTCTCTATATTTACCGCAGTACTCTCTATATTGAGTATCCCTTATAACGCTCTTATCATCGCGCATGAGAAGATGAGCG
>CADFRV010000115.1 GCA_902836725.1 Muribaculaceae bacterium | reverse complement strand
GGTCGAGGGCCTCGCCGCGCATGCGGGCGGCCTGCACGAACACGCGCAGGTTCTCCACGATCTTCTCCTGGCCGGCGAACGCCTCGAAGCGTCCCGGGCGAAGGGCGCGCTCGTAGTCTCTGTCGCGTTCGGCCGCGCTGTTGTGTATGTCGAAATCCTGTTGATCCATATATTCATACAAAATTACACAATTCATGCAAGATACCCAACCCCTGAAAATCTTTAGTGGAAAATATTTGGGAAGTTGGGGAAGAGTTTCTAACTTTGGGAAATAAGTAGTGATATTATAACTGCAACAAACCGTATCTGACCATGATTTACGCTCTTTTGCCCGATACGCCTGACGGCAGACCCAGGAGGTTGCCGTTTTATCTGGCCATGGAGGAGTATCTTGCCCGTTATTTCGAAGGGGAATATTTCTTTATGTGGCAGGTCGATCCCACGGTGATCTTCGGGCGCAACCAGCAGATGGAGGCGGAAGTGAATGTAGAGTTCTGCCGACGCAACGGCATCGGGATATACCGTCGTAAAAGCGGCGGGGGATGTGTCTATGCCGACCGCAACAACATTATGTTCAGCCATGTGACCACATGCTCCTCGGTGGCCTCCACCTTTACCGGTTTTACCGGCACGGTGGCGGAGATGCTCCGTCGCCTCGGCATAGCGGAGGCGCACACCACAGGCCGCAACGACATAATGATCGGAGACCGGAAGGTGAGCGGCTATGCCTTCTATCATATCAACCTTGTGAACATGCTGGCGCACCAGACCGAGAGCCGTGCCATTGTTCACGGCACCATGCTTTACGACGCCGATATCGCCACCATGGAGCAGGCCATAACCCCCTCACGGGTCAAGCTCGAGGCCAAAGGTGTAAGCTCGGTGCGCAAGCATGTGACCACCATAAGGGAACACAGCGCCATTGGCCTGGAGGAATTCAAGGAATTCACGCGCAGGGAGCTGTGTCACAGTACGCTTGAACTCAACGATGCCGACATAGAGGCCATAGAGCGTATGGCGGAGCCATATTATGCCGGAGAGTGGATTGAAGGCGCGCGCCGCCGGCCGTCGGCCTCGCGTCGCCACCGGGTTGAGGGTGTAGGCGAGTTTGTGGTGGATCTCCGTCCTTCCTCTGACGAGGTGCCGCGCATAGAGGCCATTGATCTCGCGGGCGATTTCTTCCTTCTCGGCGATATAGACCGCCATCTGCTTTCGCCCCTGTGCGGTTGTGAGCTTACCCGCGACGCGCTCCTCAGGCGTCTCGGCACGATAAGGCTGGAGAAAGTGATCCCCAATCTGCAGCCCGAGCAGTTCGCCGACATGCTTCTGCAGGCATCCTGCCCCTCCTGAATTCCCAAAATTCCCCTCTTTCTCCCTTTCTTAATTTCTAAATTTCTTTATTCCCTTTTTTCTTATACCCTGATGGATGAAATTTTAAAAACCTGCCTCCATGACCGCCATGTGGCGCTCGGGGCGGTTATGAGCCCGTTTGCAGGCTTTGATATGCCTATCCAGTATACCTCTATCGAGGAGGAACACAATGCCGTGCGCAATGCCTGCGGTGTGTTTGATGTCTCGCATATGGGAGAGATTATCGTAACCGGAGAGGATGCCACCGAGTTTGTGAACCATATTTTCACCAACGATGTCAGCGCGGCCCACGACGGCCAGTGCCTTTACGGCATGATGCTCAACGAGCGTGGCGGGGTGGTTGACGACCTGCTTGTGTATCGTTTCAATGCTAACCGCTATCTGCTGGTGATCAACGCCTCCAATATCGAAAAAGATGAGCAGTGGGTGCAGGAGCAGATGAACGCACCGCGCCCCGACGGCGGATTTTTCCGTGTGGATCTGGAGTTTGTAAGCGAAGTGACTTCCGAACTGGCGATCCAGGGACCGGAGGCTGAGCGTGTCGTTGAGGAGGTGCTCGGCATACCGTGTGCCGATCTTACATTCTATACTTTCAAGGAGGCCGTTTACGGCGGTCAGCAGATACTGATAAGCCGCACCGGCTACACCGGTGAGGATGGTTTCGAGGTCTATGGACGCGATGAGGAGATTGTGGCCATGTGGGATGCACTGATGGCCTCGGGGCGCTGTGCTCCATGCGGTCTGGGATGCCGCGACACCCTACGCTTTGAAGTGGGGCTGCCGCTGTATGGCGACGAGCTTACCGACGATATCACACCGGTGGAAGCCGGTCTCACCATGTTTGTCAAACTTGACAAGCCTGCCTTTGTGGGGCGTGAGCCTGTGGCCGCGCAGAAAGCGGCCGGACCGGAGCGGAAGGTCGTGGGACTGGAACTGCAGGACCGCGCCATACCGCGCCACGGATATGAGGTGCTCGATGCCGATGACAATGTGGTGGGTCATGTGACCACCGGATACCATGCCCTGTCTGTTGACAAAAGTATCGCCATGGCTCTTGTCGACGCACGTTGCGCCGCGCTCGGCACACCGCTCAAGGTAAGGATCCGCCGCAAGACTTTCCCCTGCGTGGTGGTGAAGAAGAAATTTTACAAGAAATCATACAAACAATAACTGTAATAAATTAAAAATGCCATGATAAAGTTTTCAGAGACCCATGAATATGTACGCGTAGAAGGTGAATACGGTTACATCGGTATTTCCGACTATGCCCAGAAGCAGCTCGGCAATGTGGTTTATGTAGACATGCCCGAAGAGGGTGACGAGCTTGAGGCAGGCGAGGATTTCGGTGCCATAGAGAGTGTGAAGGCCGCTTCCGATCTTATCGCTCCTGTCAGCGGTGAAGTGGTGGAGGTGAATACCGCCCTCGAGAGCGATCCCCGTGCCGTTAACCGTGACCCGATGGCCAACTGGATCGTGAAAGTGCGTCTCTCGGATCCCTCGCAGCTCGACGCCCTCATGTCCCCCGAGGCATATGCCGAGTTTATAAAATAGAGCATGAGAAGCAAGAGCATTAGAAGTAAAGCAAGAATAGAAATTGAGAAATAAGAAATTGAGAAATAAGAAATTAAGAAGTTGAGAGGCTTGATGTCTCTGATAGCTCTGATGTCTCTGATAGATCTGTTTTCTCAATTTCTCAATTTCTTAATTTCTTAATTTCTTGATTTCACTCACAGAGGTTTTCATGCTTGACTTCTCCCGCTCTGACTCCTAACTTCTAAAATTCCATGACCTATGCATAGATATTTCCCGCATACCGAGGCTGAGATCGGCGAGATGCTGGCGGCCTGCGGATTGTCTGAATTGCGTGAGCTTTACGGGGATGTGCCTCCCGAGCTGATGCTTGCGGAACCTTACCGGTTGCCGGAGCAGATGAGCGACGACGAGGTGCGCAGGGAGTTCGACCGGTTGGCCGGGCACAATATGCCTGTGAAAGTATGTTTCGCAGGAGGAGGTTTCTACGACCATTATGTGCCGGCGGCGGTGAAGTCGATCGTCGGGCGCTCGGAGTTCCTTACCGCCTACACCCCCTATCAGCCTGAGATCTCGCAGGGTACCCTGCAGTATATATTCGAATATCAGACCATGATGAGCCGCCTTACCGGACTGGAGATCTCCAACGCCTCCATGTATGACGGCTCCACCGCCACCGCGGAAGCCATGATGATGGCTGTGGCGGCGGTGCGCAAACGGCGCCGTGTGCTCGTTTCGGCCACTCTGGAGCCGGCGGTGCGCAGGGTTGTCGATACCTACGCCCGTTACCACGGTGTGGATGTGGAGACGATAGCCGAGGCGGGGGGTGTGACCGATATGGCGCATCTCGACCGCCTGCTTGAGGAGCATGCCGATATCGCTGGTGTGATCCTGCCGCAGCCCAACCGCTACGGTATTGTGGAGGACTTTACCGGTGTGGCCGACAAGGTGCATGCCCGCAAGGGTCTCCTGATACTCAACTGCATAGCCGCCGATCTCGCCACGTTGCGCACCCCTGGCGAATGGGGCGCCGACATTGCGTGCGGCGACGCCCAGAGCCTCGGCATACCGCTGAGTTTCGGCGGTCCGTATCTCGGTTACCTGTGCGCCACCAAACCGCTGATGCGCAAGATGCCCGGCAGGATCGTGGGGGCTACGGTGGATGCCCGCGGACAGCGGTCGTTCGTGCTTACGCTCCAGGCACGAGAGCAGCATATCCGTCGCGACAAGGCCACATCCAACATCTGCTCCAACCAGGGGCTGATGACCCTTTACGTTTCGGTATACATGAGCCTGCTCGGCACCGCGGGGTTGCGGGAGGTGGCATGGCGCGGTCACCAGACGGCGCTCTACCTGCTGCAGGAGATGACGGCCGCAGGACGCTGCCGCCTGGCTTATCCCGACAAGCCTTTCCTCAACGAATTCCTTCTGGAGGTGGATGCCGGTGTGGATCTCGACCTGTTTGTCAGGAGATGCATCGAGCAGGAGGGCATTCTTCCCGGTATAAAGGTTGATGACAGCCACATACTCATGGCATGCACGGAGATGCAGACACGCGAGGATGTGGACCGTCTGGTAAACGTTTTCCGTAACATTTAATTCCCCTTGAAAATATGAACAGAGAACTGTACGGCAAACTGGTGTTCGAGCTGTCACGCCGGGGAAGACGCGGTTACCGCCTTCCGCAGAGCCATATCTCTTCGGCCGATTTAACCGACGGCAAAGGGGAGAAAGCCCCTGAAATCCCCTCAGGTCTGCTTCGTGAGCAGCCGCTTTCGCTTCCCGAATGCGACGAGCTTACCGTAGTGCGCCATTATAACAATATGTCGACCAATAACTTCGGCGTCGATACCGGTTTCTATCCCCTCGGATCGTGCACGATGAAATACAATCCGAAGATCAACGAGGAGGTGGCGGCGCATCCCGGTTTCGCGTCGCTGCATCCCGCCACCCCGGCTTTCGCGTCGCAGGGATGTCTGAAGCTATACCGCTCGCTTGAGCGCGCCCTTTCCGAAATCGGCGGGATGGCTGAGTTTACCCTGAATCCTTTTGCGGGAGCACACGGCGAGCTTACGGGGCTTATGGTTATTCGTGCCTACCATGATTCGCGGGGCGACACGCGCCGCCGCAAGGTGATAGTGCCCGATTCGGCCCACGGCACAAATCCTGCCTCTGCCGCTGTGGCGGGGCTTGAGGTCGTGGAGGTGAAGAGCCTCCCAGACGGCACGGTGGATGTGGAGGCGCTCCGTCCGCTGCTCGACGATACTGTGGCGGCGATGATGATGACCAACCCCAACACTCTCGGCATTTTCGAGCATAATATCCCGGCCATAGCCCGCATGGTGCATGAGGCGGGTGGCCTGATGTATTACGACGGCGCCAATCTCAATCCCATGCTCGGTGTGGCGCGTCCCGGTGACATGGGCTTCGATGTCATGCATATCAACCTGCACAAGACATTCTCCACTCCTCACGGAGGTGGCGGTCCGGGATCGGGACCGGTGGGTGTGCGTGCCGGTCTGGAGCGTTTCCTCCCTGCTCCCCGTGTGGTGGAACAGTCCGACGGTACCCTCGCTCTGGAATATGCGCCTGATGCCCTCGGAAGCATCTCGGCCACGCTCGGCAATTTTGCCGTGCAGGCGCGTGCTCTCGCCTATATTTTCACATTGGGAAGCGAGGGTCTGATGGAAGCCGGCGCGTTGGCCACGCTGAACGCCAACTATGTGAAAGAGGCTCTCAAGGGCGATTATCTGCTGCCGATAGAGGGATTGTGCAAGCATGAGTTTGTGTTCGACGGCCTGGCGGACAAGAGCACCGGGGTTACCACACTCCATGTGGCGAAACGCCTGCTTGACCACGGCTACCATGCCCCCACCATCTATTTCCCGCTTCTGTTCCATGAATCGCTCATGATTGAGCCTACTGAGACCGAAAGCAAGGAGACCCTCGATAAATTTGTTGCTGTAATGCGCGATATCGCCCGTGAGGCAAGGGAGAACCCCGAGATAGTGATCTCGGCTCCCCACAACACCACCATCTCTCACCCCGACGATACCGAGGCCGCCCTGAACCCCTGCCTGACATTTATTGAAACCAAGAATTAAAGAAAAGAGAAATTGAGAAAATCAGAAAATAAGAAAATAAGAAATTAAGAAAAGGGGGGATCAGAGATCTCTGATAGCTCTGATCTCCCCCTCTGATTTTCTTAATTTCTTAATTTCTCAATTTCTCAATTTCTCATTTCCCCCTCCCCCCATGGAAGAATTTGATCTGATAGTGATAGGAGCCGGGCCTGCGGGATACGAGGCCGCCTCCATTGCCGTGCGCCGCGGTCTGCGCACGGTTCTCATAGAGAAAGACCACCTGGGAGGCACATGCCTCAACCGGGGATGTATCCCCACAAAGGCTTTCTGCCGCTCGGCGCAGGTGGCTGCGGATGTGGCTTCCGCGTCGGAGTTCGGTGTGATGCTCCCTGCCGGTGGCGCTGCTGCGGTGGACATGGTCCGTGTCACCGAGCGCAAGGATGCCGTAGTGGCGCAGTTGCGCGAGGCGGTGGCCGCTGTCTGCGAGGGTGCCGTGATACTGCATGCCGAGGCGAAATTCATCGGTCCGCATGAGGTGGAAGCCGACGGCCGCATTCTCACCGCTCCCAGAATCATCGTGGCTACCGGCTCACGCGCGGCATCGCTTCCTATAGAGGGGGCGCATCTGGCGGTGGACTCCACGGCGCTGCTCGAACTTACTGTGCTGCCCCGCTCGCTTGCCATTGTCGGCGGGGGAGTGATAGGGATGGAGTTCGCGTCTGTTTTCGCCGCTTTCGGAGTGCCTGTGACGGTGCTTGAGTATTGCAAGGAGATACTTCCCGCTTTTGACAAGGATGTGGTCAGACAGCTCCGCACGGCACTTAAACGGCGCGGTGTGGAGATACAGACCGAGGCCGAGGTGTGTGCCATACGTCCTGTGGAAGGTGTGATGAAACAGGTGGAATACCGCCGGAAAGGGAAGACCGCTGTAGTTGAGGCCGAATATGTGCTGATGGCGGTGGGTCGTTCGCCGGTGGTGCCTCAGGGACTTGCCGAGGCGGGCGCTGTGGTGGGTCGCCGAGGCATAGAGGTGGATCCGCGTTTTGAGACGGCAGTGCCGGGTGTGTATGCCGTGGGTGACTGCAACGGCATATCGCTGTTGGCGCATGCTGCTTCCGCACAGGCCCGGGTGGTGATGGGTGAGGATATTGACCTTTCTGTGGTGCCGGCCGCAGTTTTCACCGTACCGGAATGCGCCATGGCGGGAATGACTGAAGAGCAGTGCCGCCGCGACGGTGTGCCCTGCCAGGTGTCAAAGTGTACCTTCCGCTCCAACGGGAAGGCTCTCGCGATGGGTGAGCCGGAAGGGGTGGTGAAGACGCTGACCGATCCCTCTACCGGCATACTGATAGGATGCCAGATCGTGGGACCGCATGCCGCCGATATGATCGCCGAGGCCGCGCTGGCCATTTCGGCGCGTATGCCTGCCTCGGCCATCGCCCGCACCATACATTCGCATCCTACACTGGGCGAGGTGTTGCAGAGCGCCTGCAGCTGATACTACGTATCGTGAGGGTGTGACAGCACCCTCCCCACCGGGATATAAA
>CADFRV010000114.1 GCA_902836725.1 Muribaculaceae bacterium | reverse complement strand
TGAGGCTAAGGAGGCTGCCAGGATCCCTGCCTCTGAGCCGTCTGCTACAGACACCAAGACAAACTGATTGACCTCACAAGCCTCATTCCATACCAGAATAGACAAGAGGCAATAACGATACATAACGCATCCCGAATGCCTGTCAAAAGGCGTTCGGGATGCGCTGCATATTATACATGCTCCTCACGGCCGTAGCTGTCTGCTGAAAACAATGAAACAGCGCCACGGGCAGTGATCCGTGGCGCTGAGGGGTGTTTTACAACCTAACTTAACACACTAAAAATCTTGACGATTCGTGATCTATTGCATTGCGTCAGGCATTGCAATGCTACTTTTTTGAACAGATTGGAGAAATTATTCTCTTCCTGATTATAGTAATTGCCAGATAAGTTTTCATCGTCTCCGGAATGCGGAGACATGTAGATTTGGGAAATATTATTTCTGTGAACGTTTCTGCTTACGGTCGGGACGCTGGCCTTGTTTGGTGCCTTTGTCGTCGCCGTTGCGGCGGTTCTTCTGCATCATGCGGTCGAACATTCTTTTCTCAAGTTCGTTGGCACGCAGTATCTGTTTCTGTGTAAGGAATTTGCTGTACTTCTCATAATATTCGCTGCGGATGTCGAGCGCTTTGCGCTGGTGGTCGAGACGAGCTTTGTTCTCTTCCTTGGCCTGCTCTTCTGTCATGTCCTCGAATTTAGGACGTTTGTTGAAACCGATGCGCCCTACAGCCCACATCTGTTTCTGGTATTCGAGGTATGTGTCGGTGAATTTTTTTGTAAGATCTTCGTTGAGGTCGAGTTTTTTTGCGATTTCTGTGGCCTGTGCCTTAGCAAAAGCTTCGCGTTTTTCGGGATCGGGTTGCTTTTTGTTCTGTGCTACGGTGGTCGCGGGTATGACAGCGAGCATCGCTATCACAAACAGTTTTACTAATGTCTTCATATGATTATGGTTTAAAAAATTATTTTCATTTTCAATAGAGATATGCTTCGAGCATGCGGTCGTTGTCATAGCAATCAAGCAGATAGTCCTGGTCGTTGGACGACAGTGCTGCAAACGCCTGGTCGGTGGTCAGTTGCTCGGTCGGTGCGGTGTTGTACACTCCTATTCCGATGGCTGCTGCCACTGCTATTGCCGCAGCCGCGGAGAGGCCGACACGTATGAAGCGTGGCAATGCTCTGAGCTTGCGTTGCTTTGCCGGCTGTGATGGCGCATCGCATGTTCTGGAAAGTATTTCTTTCTCGAGGCTTTCGAAAAAACCTTCGGGAACCGTATATGGTGTCTGTCGTGTGGCTTTGTCTAAGTCGAAATTAGTCATACTCTTTATATTATAGTTTTTGTTGTTTTGCTTACATGGGAGGAAGCCATTGCTGTCAGTCTTCCCGGTTCATATAATCTATTATTTTCTGTTTTGCAATGTTGTAGTTGACTTTTACACTTTGAGGCGATGATCCGAGTATGTCGGCGATTTCATCATAGTTGAGATCATCGTAGTATCTGAGGTTGAAGGCGGCCTGCTGCTTGGGTGGCAGTGTATGTATGGCCTTCTGGAGCTTTACCGCCTCGAGATCGGAATAATCGAAGTATTCGTTAGCTGCCAGGGATTGCACTTCGGCGTTCTCGGCGTCGTCTATCGGAAGATGATGTTCTCTGTTGCGCTGCATGAACCTGAGCGCTTCGTTGGTGGCGATGCGCATGAGCCAGGAGGGGAGCGACTTGTATTCGCGAAGACTTCCTATTGAGCGGTATGCCTTTACGAAAGTCTCCTGGGTTATGTCCTGGGCATCGGCATGATTCTCAACCAGACGGCGCACATGATGATATACCGGTTCCATGAAGGAATTGACGAGCATGCGGAAACCTTCATCTGGATTCTTCCCGAGTGTGTCGGATATTTCTTTTATGCTGTATTTCATTGTTTGTTGCGTCGTACACTATTAAGACCCCGAAATCGGCTTCAGGTAAAATTTTAAAGAAAAAGATTCGCATGGCCTCCTCTTTTTCATACCGGTTTCAGACAGATGGACGTAATGTGTTGGCTATAAGTATGCTTTGCACGCGGAGTAGCGGCATATACGGCCTTTTTGCCTTTGGGTGAAAACGAAATGTGATTGCAAATTGTTGTTAATTCATAGGAATAGCGGTAACTTTGTGCCGTTTTTATATGGTGATAAGTTTTATCCTTTAATATAACAGTGTCGTATGTCAGATGGCATAAAAACAGACGGACTATCGGGTGCGGACCGCGAGGTGGTGAGGAGTGCCAGGCGTGTGACGTGGCTTGGTTTCTGGATCAACGCTGCGCTCGGAGCGGGAAAAGTAGCAGCAGGTATCTTCGGCCGGTCATCTGCCATGCTTGCTGACGGCATACACTCCTTTTCCGATTTTATCACCGATATAATTGTGATAGTTTTTGTCGGGGTGGCCAGGCGCAAGGCCAATGACCGCTATCAGTACGGACACGGGAAATACGAGACTTTCGCCACTATGCTTGTGGCGCTGATACTCGGGATTGTGGGGGTGATGTTTCTTGTGGACGGCGCTGAGAAAACGTGGGGGTCTTTTCACGGGCACCATCTCGAGAGTCCTACATGGCTGGCGCTGATTATGGCGGTAGTCTCTATAATATCCAAAGAATGGCTTTACCGGTATACCCGTCGTGTGGGTGAGAGGATACAGTCGGCCGTGGTGGTGGCGAATGCATGGCATCATCGCAGCGACGCCCTGTCGTCGCTTGCCACTCTTGCCGGTATAGGTGGAGCCATGTTTCTGGGACCTGCATGGAGGGTGCTCGATCCTATCGCGGCGATGGTGGTGAGCGTGTTTATTATAATAGTGGCGTTTCAGATAGGCACTCCTGCCGTAAAGGAGCTGTTGGAGGAGTCGCTTCCGGGCGACATAGTGGAAGGGATGTATGAGGTGATAGGCTGCACCCCCGGTGTAAAAGCGTTCCACCGTTTTGCGTCGCGGAGAAACGGCGACCGCATGATACTTGATTTTCACATAAAGGTTGATCCGGATATCACGGTGGTGAGCGGCCATCGCATAGCTTCGGAAGTAGAGAAAAGGCTCCGGGATGCTTATGGAAACGGTATGATGGTGAACATACATGTGGAGCCGTATCTCGGGCAGCCTGTGGGACGGAACAATATGTGTGAATGAATGTTATACTTATGTCGGCTGTATGGATTGATTTCCCGGCATATTGTTAACAGAGAATTTGATTATCGGATATGATACATGGTTTTGGTTTTGCAGGATGTATCAGGAACGCCGTGCGGGCGGGGGCACGTATGGCTTTTCTGGCTGTGGCTGTTGTGGCAGTGTTATCCCAGTCGTGTGCCGACAGACATACCCCGATGGAATCGCTTGTAAGACTTGTGCCCGACGATGCGGTGGTTGTAAGGACTGTCAATCTGAGCCGGCTTATGACTGAAGCCGGATGCCCGACTCCCGTAAGTGGCGGAAAGCTGCTGCCCGACGCGGCGAAAGTGCTTTCACTTATGGCGGAGCCTGATTACCGCGATGCCTTGGTGGCGCTCCTTGCCGCCGGAAATGCGGTGGACTTTTCAAGAATGGTCAATTATACGACAGCAGACGGACGAGATATGATCCTGCTTGATGTACTCGACGGAAAGAAAGTGGAAGAGGCGCTCGGGAACGTTTCCGACACGGGCCGTCTGGAGGAGGATGCCGAGGGGGTGACGTTCTGCAATATAGGCGGGGTGGTGGCTGTAGTTGATGATGACGGACGGCATTGCATTCTCGGTCCTGATCTTATGACAGTGCTTGCGTCCGGAGCCAAAGCACGCAACAGTCATTTCGGCACTTTGATCGGGATAGATGAATTTCTCGAACGACCCTATGCCTCGAATCTGGCTATCAACTGCGGCAATTCCATGCTCAGTTATCTCGGCGGTAAGTCGAAATGGCTTTGTGTATCGTTCAATGTGACACGTCAGTCGGTGTCGGTGATCGGGGAAGTGATGGACCGCGACGGGAAGACAGACAGTATCGGCGCCAACTTCGATGAGATAAATACTGATTTCCTCAGATATACTCCAGAGGGAGCGTCTGTGGTGCTGGCTTTCGGGCGGTTTCACGGCAATGTGCGCGGCCTGAGTATGCTGTTGGGGCGTTTCGCACCTCTGTATCTGTCTCAGGCCGATGGCACTACATCACTGTATGCCATGCCGGTATCGGGCAATCCGGAGGCTGTAAGGGAGCAGACACCGGGTTCATGGGCGGTGGAGACTATGGTGCATGTGCCCCAGGACCAGATAGCTGTAGGACTCGACCAGTACATGGAGAAGGCCGGCAGCCGGCTTGAAAAAATCTCTGATACCCAGTGGGAATATTTTACCGATACGGATAATTATTATTTCGGCACATATGACGGATGCCTGCTGTTCTCTTCCAATCGCGAGATCTCCGGTAATTGTAACAACGGTTTTACGGATGATTTCACCGGTAAACGTGCGGCCATAGTGGTGGATATCCCCACGGGGAGTGTGCTTTCCAAAGCATGGGGACTGGACTACGGTCTTACCTTCAAGGTATTTGTGGAGACGATGGAATGGAACGCACGGATCTCGTTCAACGGCACCGGTATGCCGGCTTTGAAGGCTCTGCTGAATATGCCGCAGCTCCCCGATCTTCATGCACGCTACAACCGTATGGCCGGCTTATAAACGGCTATGTGTTATGAGTACAGACGGGTGGAAGGATGTCATGCCCTGGATTTGTTATAATGAATGGTCTGTATTAATTTTGCACTCAGAAAACGGGTTTTCAATTTTCTGATGGTAAAACGTATTGTTATTTTTATTGGTGCGGGAATAACTGCTGCCTGTATGGTCGCGCGTGCCGGTGAGCTACCGGGTGAGGCGCATGACACAGACAGTATCGCCGACCAGTCGCTCGGGGAAGTGGTGGTGACGGGCCGTTCTGCCCGCGATCGTGTGTCGGCGGTGCAGATCGGTGCTGAGCGGCTTGAGCTTTCACGCCTTGCCTCCACGCCGGCATTGTTCGGGGAAAACGATATCATAAAGTCGATCTCCCTTATGCCTGGAGTACACTCCGAAGGGGAGGGTGCGGGAGGATTTGAGGTGAGAGGGGGCACTTCGGCGCAGAATCTTGTCACTCTCGACGGCGCCACGCTGTATAATCCTACCCATGTGATGGGCATATTCTCCTCCTTCAATGACAATGCCCTGGGAAGAGCCACACTTTTCAAGGGGCCTTTTCCCGCGTCGTATGGCGACGCGACGGCGGGTGTGCTTGAGACATCGCTGGCACCGGGCGATATGGAGTCTTTCCATGGCGCGGGAACGGTGGGGATCCTTGCCGCCAAAATCAAGGCTGAAGGTCCGGTGGTGAAAGACAGGCTCTCTTTTGCCGTTACGGCAAGGCGGTCGTATGTGGATATGTTTCTTAAGATGATACCGCCGTACCGCGATACGGAGATGAATTTCTATGACATTACGGCTAAGTTGCGCTGGATGCCGCGAAGCGGGGAGATTGTGGATGTGGCTTTCATCGGCGGCCGTGACAATATGGGTATCACCGATCTTATGGATATGAGATGGGGGAATGTGGCCGGCTCGGTGTCATGGCATGTGTCACGCGGCGATCGCTGGCGGTTTTCGACGGTGGCATCCGCTACGAATTATACTACGAAGATGGGGATGGATCTGATGGACATGAGCCAGTCACTGCGTGAGTATATCCGTGATTTCTCCGTCTCCGAGAAGGTTGTCTGTCATATTTCCGATCTGCATGGTGTGGAATTCGGTGCGAGGTCGGAGCTTTTCAGGGTTAAGTCAGGTGAGTTCGAGATGTATGGCATGCGTAGCCGCGATGTGCGTTCGCTGTGGGAGAATGCCTTGTGGGGGGCTTACAAGGGGGAATTGGGGCGGTTTTTTATGGAGGGGGGAGTGCGTGCCGTTGCGTCCTCTGCGTTGTCAGGTAAGGGATTTCACAAGTTTGAGGATGCGGTGGAGCCAGTACCGGATTTCTCAGGAAAGACCTATTTCAATATCGAGCCTCGCGTAAGTGTGAAATATGATATTTCCGGGAATCATGCTGTAAAAGCTGGCGCCGGGGTGTCGTCGCAGAACATTCACGCGGTACGCTCGAGTGCCACGAGCTTTCCGTTTGACAGATATGCTCTGGTGTCGGCATCCGTCAGGCCATCGCGTGCGGTGCAGTATGGGCTGTCTTATGCCGGAATGGCCGGCAGCGGTGCTCTGGAATGGTCGGCCGAAGTATATTATAAGGATATATACCATGTTTACGATTACAAGGATGGCAGCACGATGTTTTCAAAGATAAATCTCGAAAGTCTGATATCGGGCGGGAAGGGGAGAAGCTATGGCCTCGAGCTGATGATGAGAAAAAATACAGGGCGCCTTACGGGGTGGGTGTCTTACACTCTGTCGCGCACTCTCACGAAAATCGACGGCATAAATGGGGGCGAGTGGTACGACGCGACTAATGACAGGAGGCATGTGGCGTCTATTGTGGGGATTTTCGCATTGGATAGCCGTTGGCAGCTTTCCGGTTCGTGGACATTCTCTTCCGGAAACCCGATTACGGCTCCCGACATGAAGTATGAACTGGATGGCTCCACATGCTATTATTACTCCCGCCGCAACGGTTACCGCACTCCGGCATCGTATCGTCTCGATCTGTCGGCCCAATACACTCGGCAAGGGAAGCGGTTCACTTATGTATGGGCGTTTGGCGTTTATAACGCGTACTGCCATTTTAGTCCGTATATCATTTATTTTGAGGATGATCCCTCCAAACCGTCGGGCACACGCGCTGTGCAGCGTTCGTTATATGGCGTTATCCCGTCTGTGTCTTATACTTTGAAATTCTGACAATGATACGTAGATTGTTTGATGTGGCATTGGTGATGTTTGGTCTGTCGCTTGTGTCGTGTGAGAAAGAGCTTGATTTCAGGTATCGTGATATGCAGCCGTTTCCGGTGATAGAAGGTGTGCTGACCGATGCGGGATGCAATGTGTCGGTAACTCTTGCCACTCCTATGGGCGAACCTATGGATGGCACGCATGTGACTGACGCTGTGGTGAAGCTCGAAAACATTTCGTCGGGCGACGAAATGATTCTGTCGCCGGATGACAGCGGGTATTTTGTCGGTCATGAGGGTGGAGTAGTAGGGCAGACATATCGTCTGACGGTAGAATATGGCGGGGATGTTTATGAGAGTGATGCTGAAATGCTGGCTCCCGTGGAGATTACCGGAATGGAATTCGAATGGGTCAAGATGCCATATGACTATGTGGCCGTGCTTCAGGTTTCGTTTGTTGATGATCCGGCAAAATCAGATGAGCGTTACTGGATGCGGGTGTATCGTAATGGAGAACCATATAAATGGATTACGGAAAATGACGCAGGTAGTGCCGAGGGTGTTCTGGATGTGGCGATGCTTACCTCTAGAAAGGATCTTTCCGAGGAGGATGATGACGATGCGCTTCACGAGGGGGATATAGTGACGGCGTCGGTTTCGGCAATAAGTGTGGAGATGTGCGCTTATCTCGATGCGTTGATGGCAGGCGGAAGCAGCGGGGCGCAGCTTTTCAGCGGCCCGTTATGCCGGGGATATTTTATGGCCGCCACTCCGGGGGAGAGTTCGCTGGTGTTTCATG
>CADFRV010000113.1 GCA_902836725.1 Muribaculaceae bacterium | reverse complement strand
CTGGAGGCGGTGTGCGTTCTTCCAACATCTTGCGTCTGCGGGAGAAAACCGGCGCCAAGGAATACCACAGTTCATGCCGCTGCACATCATGTGGCCGTAATCATGGAGCCAGTCTGCCGGAAGTCAGAAAAATAGCACAACTTCTGAATGAATAATCAGAATAGAAATCCATCCCCCAAAATACCATATTACATATTATATGAAAACGCGGCTTATCACAATTATCCTGTTTCTTGCAACAACCATGCCTGCGGTATTCTCACAGGCTATAGATCCCGATTCTATTGCAAAATATACCGATTGGCTGTATTCCTCGATGAATATTGCGGATAAATCAAACTTCTCCCGAGCTTTCTGGGAGCGTAATGTAGAGACCGCTCTGGAGGCAAGGCGTGATATGCCGTGGGGACCAACGGTTCCGGCACGTGAATGGCTGCATTTTGTCTTGCCTGCCAGGGTTAACAATGAGACGCCGGACTCGTCGCGGATGGTATTTTATCGGGAGATTTCGCCCCGTGTCAGAAACCTGTCAATGGAGCAGGCTGCCCTTGAGGTGAACCATTGGGCGCACGAGAAGGCCACATATCGTCCCTCTGACGAAAGAACCTCCTCGCCACTCGCCACAGTCAGGACAACTTTCGGGCGTTGCGGTGAGGAATCCACACTTGTGGTTGCCGCCATGCGGTCTGTCGGCATACCTGCCCGTCAGATCTATACGCCGCGGTGGGCGCATACCGACGACAATCATGCATGGGTGGAGGTATGGATCGATGGCAAATGGCGTTTCCTGGGCGCGTGCGAACCTGAACCGGTGCTCGATCTCGGATGGTTCAATGAGCCCGCTTCACAGGGAATGCTCATGGCTACCAATGTAATAGGCAATTATGATGGTCCGGAGCAAAAGCTGTATCGCGACAGTTGCTATACGCGCATTAACATAACCGGCAACTATGCCCGCACGCGCACAGCTTCTGTGCAGGTCGTTGATTCGGGCGGCAGTCCTGTGGCAGGCGCTCCGGTAAGTTTCCGTATTTATAATTATGCAGAACTGTATCCGGTGTTTTCCACACGTACCGATGCCGATGGAAAAGCTGAGCTTCAGTGTGGTTACGGCGATCTTGTGGCCTGGGGCACATCTCCCGACGGGAAACATTTCGGTATCGCTGCGATAGATCACTTGGCCGATAGTGTCGTGCGCCTGACGCTTGACAGGGAGCCATTGAAGCAACCTATGGAGCTGATGCTCAATCCTCCGAAGCCGTCGCCACTGAAGCCGTCGGTTACGCCTGCCCAGATTGCGGCCAATGATGCGAGAAAGGCGGCTGAAGACTCAATGCGAAACGCAACCATGGCGCTATTCTACTCACTCGATAAGGCTTCGGCGGTTGTAGCCCCGTGGAAGGATGATGCCCCGTTTATGGCAAAAGTACTGACAGAATCCTATGGCAACCATGATGTGATGGCCCGGTTTATCGGTGCGGTAACTCCTGACCGCCGCCACGAGGCCCGTGTATGGCTTGGGAATCTCAGAGAAAAAGACTGGCGTGATATAACGTGGCCTGTTATGGAAGATTTCTTCCTTGGGCGCCCTGAACCGGTTGATCCGCGCATTGCCAATGAAGCGCTCACTACCTGGCTTTCAGATTTTGACAAATCAATCCCTGAAACGCTTCGTGACAGTCTGGCTGTGTCTCCCGCTGTAGTTGAAAAATGGATAAACATGAACATCCGTATGGACAACGAGCATAATCCGAACAGGTTCTGTATGGCTCCTGTCTCTGTATGGAATTCGCGCACGGCCGACAGCCATTCCCGCGATATTTTCTATGTGGCTCTTTGCCGCTGGCTTGGGTTTGATGCGATGATAGATCCGGTGACATCGGATGTGCTTGCCAGAAAAGGCGCTGACGATAATTATTACAAGGCTTTTGCATCTTTCGAAACTCCGACAAAGGATGTGAACGTGAGGTTGACATATTCCAATGACACCACATTGGCAAATCCCAAATATTACAGGCATTTTACAATCTCCAGAATTGAAAACGGAGTGCCACAGCTGCTGAATTATCCGGAAGATGCAGATTGGCGCGGCACGTTCGCTTCTGGGGTAAAGTTGCAGCCGGGGCAATACCTGCTCACGTCGGGGCGCCGTCTTGCAGATGGGTCGGTGAAATCCCGTCTTGAGACATTTCTTGTCAGGCCTGACGATGCTGTGGCGGAGATTCCGTTGGTTATCCCGGATGAGCCGAACAAAGTGAGTGTCATCGGTTCGTTCAATGCCGATCCTCTTCTCCCGCTGACCGGGCGCGGAGTATTTCTTGCCGCGTTTGTGAGGTGCAACCACGAGCCGTCTGCCCATTTCATAAATGAATTGTGCGGCAGCAAGACGCAGATGGAACAGTGGGGGCGTCCGGTAGTGCTCATTGCGTCGAACGAAGAGGATGCCGCTGCGTTATCGGGAATGACATCATTGCCTGAGAACGTCAGGATAACCACAGATCCAGGCTACATGTGGCTTAAAGATCTTTCCGAAGAGTTTGAGCAAAAACTGGATGCGGATGCGCTTCCGGTAGTTATTGTCGCAGACAGCTTCAACCGCGTGATGCATATCCATAAGGGATACAGACCCGGAAGTGTGGACTCGCTGCTTGAGTTGTTTGCCTCTATCCCAAGATAAGTAACCGGTGGAAATAATCTGATCGGTAAATAAAATAAAAACATCAAGATTATAATGCCCAACATTTCGAGTAACGATTCTTTCTCCTCTATCGGTAGCATTTGGATGCGACAAAAGTAACTAAAACAATTGGTATTCCAGTAAGTCATGGTCGTTATTCGCTAAAATACCGTAAATTGCACAATTATTCGTATCTTTGCAGCTCTGTAACAAAGATTGCAAACGAAAGTATGACATCACATCCCCATCATTCCGGTCTTACGGAGGCCGAAGTGGCTGAAAGCCGTTTGAAAAATGGTGCCAATATCCTTACGCCACCCGCAAAGGAGTCGCTTTTCAAGCGTTTTCTCGAGAAGTTCAAGGATCCCCTGATATTGATATTACTGATTGCAGGGGTACTGTCCATCGGTATATCCTGTTATGAATACTGGGGACTCGGTTCGGGCGGAAATGTATTCTTCGAGCCTGTAGGTATCTTCATGGCCATTTTGCTTGCCACCGGTCTGGCATTCGTGTTCGAGCTGAAGGCCGACCGTGAGTTCGAGCTTCTCAACAAGGTCAACGACGACGAGCCTGTGCAGGTGATACGTTCCGGCCACGCCATGCAGATTCCGAAGAAAGATGTGGTGGTGGGTGATCTGGTGATACTGAATACCGGCGAAGAGATCCCTGCCGACGGTGAACTGCTTGAGGCCGTGTCGCTCAGTGTGGATGAGTCGACCCTCACAGGAGAGCCGGTGTGCCATAAGACTACCGATGAAGCACAGTTTGATCCTGATGCCACATTCCCCTCCGACCATGTGATGCGTGGTACCAAAATAATGGAAGGACATGGCCTGATGCGTGTGTTTGCCGTGGGTGACAGCACCGAAAACGGCAAGGTGTTCGAGGCCGCGCAGATCGACGACAGTGTGAAGACGCCGCTCAACGAGCAGCTTGACAGGCTCGGGAAATTGATTTCCATGATTTCATATGCAATTGGTGCACTGGTCATCGTAGGGCGTGTGATAATGTATTTCGTAAATGTGGATTTCGACTGGATCGGCTTCATCGCATACTTCCTGCAGACGCTCATGGTAGCTGTCACACTTATCGTGGTGGCTGTGCCGGAGGGCTTGCCGATGGCAGTGACCCTGTCGCTCGCTTTCTCCATGCGCCGTATGCTTAAGACCAACAATCTGGTGCGTAAGATGCATGCGTGCGAGACTATGGGAGCAACTACTGTAATATGCACCGACAAAACAGGCACACTCACCCAGAACCAGATGCAGGTATACAAGGCCGATTTCTTCGGCCATCCTTCCGACGAGGTGCTGTATGAGGGTATAGCGGTGAACTCCACAGCACTTCTCGACATGTCGGGAGAGAAACCGCAGGTGCTCGGCAATCCTACCGAAGGTGCGCTTCTGCTCTGGCTTAAGGAGCGTGGCGCTGACTACCAGGCTTTGCGCAATGGCACATCCCTTGTGGAGGAGCTGCCGTTTTCCACTGAACGGAAATATATGGCGACCATAGTGAAGTCAGCCACCGGAAAGAAAATCCTTTATGTGAAGGGGGCGCCTGAAATCGTTTTCGGTATGTGCCGCCATACAGCCGGAGTGACCCGCGAGGAACTCGACGCCCGTCTCCTGGAGTACCAGAACCAGGCCATGCGCACGCTTGGATTCGCATGGCAGGAGGTGACGGATGACAAGCCTCTCATAAAAGACAGCAAGGTAGTGGCTGCTGATCTGACTTTCCTCGGCATTGTGGCCATTTCCGATCCGGTGCGTGCCGATGTGCCTGCGGCAGTGCGCGAAGTGATAGATGCCGGTATAAAGGTGAAGATCGTAACCGGCGACACCCCCGGTACCGCAAAAGAGATCGGCCGTCAGATAGGTCTGTGGAACGACACTGCCGACGGCGAACGCAACATAATCACCGGCACCGAATTCGCCGAGCTTACAGACAGTCAGCTCCGCGAAAGAGTGGGTGATCTGAAAATAATAGCCCGTGCCCGCCCGATGGACAAGAAGCGCCTGGTTGAGGCGCTGCAGGCCAACAATGAGGTTGTAGCGGTTACTGGCGACGGTACCAACGACGCACCCGCGCTCAAAGCAGCCCATGTGGGGCTGTCGATGGGCGACGGCACGTCTGTGGCAAAAGAGGCGTCGGATATTACTATTGTCGACAACTCGTTCTCTTCCATAGGGCGTGCGGTGATGTGGGGGCGCTCGCTGTTCCTCAACATAAGGCGTTTCATCCTGTTCCAGATGACAGTGAACGTGGTGGCATGCCTGATTGTGCTTGCCGGGGCGTTCATGGGGACGCAGTCGCCGCTTACCGTGACACAGATGCTTTGGGTGAACCTGATTATGGATACGTTTGCCGCCATGGCTCTCGCGTCGTTGCCCCCGTCACCGTCTGTCATGCATGAGGCTCCCCGCTCGCGCACGGCGTTTATCATAAACCGTCCGATGTGGGGCTTCATTCTCGGCACCGGGCTTGCGTTTTTCGCGATCCTTCTGTCGCTGCTTTATTATCTCGAGCATACGCATATCACTTCGCTGCTGGAGATTGGGAAGGTGCCTATGTTCGCTGCCAACAAGGGGCTTGATCCGTATGAGCTCTCGCTGTTCTTCACCATTTTTGTGTTCATGCAGTTCTGGAACATGTTCAACGCGCGTGCATTCGCCACAGGGCGCTCGGCGTTCCATTTCCGCGGATGCGCCGGCTTCGAGTTTATAGCCCTTGTCATCCTGTTGGGTCAGATACTGATAGTGACTGTCGGGGGAGAGTTCTTTACCGTGGTGCCTCTGAAACTGGTCGACTGGGTGATAATAATCGGATCCACCTCCATGGTTCTCTGGGTAGGGGAACTGGTGCGGCTTTTCAAGAAATAATCCGGAGTGCGGGTTATTTGAGCAGGTCGTCGACGAAGTCTGTGAGCGCGTGAAGGGATGGGGTAACCATATCCGACATGCGCGCCACATCGTCGGCCTGGTTGGTGGTGGCCAGTCCTATCACTTTGCATCCGGCGCGGCGTCCGGCTTCAAGTCCCTGAAAAGAGTCTTCAAATACGATACATTCTTCTGGCTGTGCCCCGGCTTTGGCCACTCCGGTCAGATAAGGCTCGGGGTGCGGCTTGGAATGTGTCACGTCGGCGGCTGTGACGATGGCATCGAAATGTGAGGGGAAATCGGGATGTTGTCTGAACAGGAAGTTCATCTTTTTTTCGTCGCTTGAGGTGACGATCACTGTTTTAAGTCCACGGCTGCGCAAGAGATCCACGAATTCCAGTGCGCCCGGAAACACGGGATATACGATCTCGTTCTCAAATTCATGCAGCATGCGGTCCACATCGCGCCGCACTTCCGGCTCGGGGAAATGTGTGGTAAGTATGTCGTTGAGTGTTGTTCCTTTTATGTCGTAGGCGAATGTGGGGGAGGGCAAATGATGTGCGCGTCCCACTTTTTCCCAGAACTGTGTGTATAGTGTCTCGGAGTCGATCAGTACCCCGTCGAGGTCGAACAATGCTGCTTTGTATATCATCAGTGTTGTGTTGTTATACGATTAATTGTAGCGCCAATAGTGCCATTAGCGTCAAGGGGTCACAAAGTTACAACTTTTAACACAGCGAACCATCGTTTTTCAGTAAATTTGCAGAATATTCAGAGTTGTCTTTACTGCAATTGAGATATGACAGATTCCAAAAATATAGACGATATCAGGCGAGGTGAAAGCGGCGACCGGCGTCCTTCCGCCATGCGCCATGATCCGATGACGCTCGGCACCAAGCCTATAGGCAAACTGCTGCTGGACTATTCGATCCCGGCAATCATTGCCAGTGTGGCGGTGTCGGTCTACAACATTGTAGACAGCATTTTCATAGGCCGTGGCGTGGGGGCTATGGCTATAGCCGGACTGGCCATCACGCTTCCGCTGATGAATCTTGTGATGGCATTCTGTACCCTGATAGCGGCCGGAGGCGCCACCATCAGCTCCATATTCCTCGGACAGCGCAATGTCTCCAAAGCCACCGACGTGGTCAATAACGTCATGACCTTCTGTCTTGTTCATGCGGTGCTTTTCGGTGGACTTACCCTGATTTTCATAGATCCGATACTCAGGTTTTTCGGGGCTACGGCCGAAACCGAGGCGAATCGGATGAAGAACGAGGTGTCCGGCCTGTTCCCGGATGCGTGGGTTTTCAAATCCAAATCCGCACGATAGCTTCCGGTGCGAAGACGAAAACGGCCTGTTCCTTTCGAAAGGAACAGGCCGTTTTCGTTCTTGCGAGCGGGGTTTACAGTCCGAAATGACGCAGCGCTTTGGCGATTCCTGCGCGGTCGACGCCGGTGGTGACGTAGTCCGCCGCCCGTTTGACTTCGTCCGCCGCATTTCCCATCGCGACTCCGATTCCTGCGTGGCGCAGCATCTCGATATCGTTCTGGCCGTCCCCGAAAGCCATCGTTTCGGCGAGGTCGATTCCGTGCGCGCGGATCATCGCGTCGATCCCGAGTCGTTTGCTGCCGCCTGCCGGGACGACGTCGATGAAGTACGGGTTCCAGCGCGTCGAGTCGCAGTGCGGGAGCGAATCCATCAGCGTGCGTTCCTGTTCGGGGCCTACGAACGCCATGAGTTGGTAGATATCGTTGTGCAGTGCGGTTTCGGCCGGGACGACCGGCGGATCGGCAAAGTTGATCAGCTTTTGCGAAATTTTTACCTTGTCGTCGATCCGGTTGATGTACATCCGGTGCTCTTCGATGAACAGGCAGCCGAACGGGTCGCGGGCGAGCAGGTCGACAGTCGTTCGGATATCTTCCGCACGGATGCAGTTCTTGTAAATCACGCCGCGGTCGTCGTAACAGTACTGGCCGTTCAGCGTGATGTAACCGTCGAATGCGAGCCCGCCGAGGTTGTTCAGATCGGCGTGGTGACGTCCGGTGGCGATGAACAGTTTGATTCCCCGGGCGCGCAGTCTTTCCAGCGCTTGTACCGTCGACGGGGGAACCCG
>CADFRV010000112.1 GCA_902836725.1 Muribaculaceae bacterium | reverse complement strand
CCCTGCCGCCACATAATGCGTAAGCCCTTTCGCACCGGAAGCACGGCATATCGCACCCGCACAGGCCACCGGGCGACCGTCCATCGGGGCAAAAGAATGAAACTGCCCTTTACCGTCGATTGTGGCGACCCATGTCCCCGCGCTGCCGAACAGCAGCATCCGCACACGTGAGAAATCCCACGATCCCCCGCCCCTCGGCGCCGGATATGCCGCCACCAATGTGCCGCTGTCCATCACCATGCTGTCAAGTTCCTGTCCGAGAGTAGCATCCGCGAATATCCCCGCATACCCGTGCCGCTCCACAATTCCTGTCACACCCCCGCCATGTGCCGGCAACTCATCCGCAGCTCCGCGCGGCATCATCCCCTTGCATCCATCATTGAGGTAACACGCACATGCCACCCCGGTCACAGGACGCAGCCGGTATGTCTCACTTGTCACCACCCCTCCCGTCTCAATACTCACAGTCATCTTCCTGGCATTGATATCAGGGAACATCAACAACGGGGAAAGTTCTGCAGGCGCGTTCCCCTCTCCCGAGCACGCGCTCACAAACCGCCGCATACTCCCGTCGGACCGCGCCACATCCACCTCTACCAAAGCTCTCCATCCGCCGGAAGCCGTGTCTGTGGCAAAACATTCCGCAGGATAACCCTCGAACAGCTCCCGGCTCTCACCGCATGCCACTGTCCATGCGCCTGCCTCCCCCACGAATCCATACATCACCGCATCGCGCAGCGGATGGGCGCCCGGCACATACACTTCCGTAATCCGTTTCGCGGCAGGATAAGCGGGGATATCCACCTGTCTGTCACATCCCACGCCGAAAGGATCCTCCACAACCAGATGTTCCTCAAATTTATCCTCCGAGGCAAGCACGCCGAAAACCTTCCTCCGCAGGCTCTCCTCCGTTCCTGTCGGAAGTGTCACATGCACCGTCACATCCCTGCCGTCATTGCTGACCCGCGTCATACATTCCGCATCCATATCCACAACCTCCGTCTCCGGACATACCTCCACAACAAGCCTCCTCACTATCCCGCTCCAGGGAGCCACTATCTCCTCCATCCCTTCCACAGCTATACCGAAAGACTTTCCGGCGATACTTCCCGCCGACAATGTGGCGAGGCTGTCGGTAGAGACGAGCTGAAACTCCCCCCTGCACTGCGCGCCGTCCGAAGCGCCGATCATCACCGGGGGAGATACCACTATTGTGGCACCCGCCCCGTCCAGAAGTCTATAGCGGGCAATAACCGGCTGCAGAAACATCCCCATGCCGTTTGCATGCGATTTCAGTCGCGCATACGCGCTTATCGCGGCCCGGCTCACGGCTGCGGCATCATCTGCGGCAAGCGTGCTCCCCCGGGGATCGCTTTTGCCCGAAAGAGCCACTTCCACTGCACCCGACGAAATATTACGCTCCCCTTTCCGCACGAAATGCAGCCAGGGCAACCGCGGCATTCTCCCGCGGAATGTCATTGTTCCCACAGTATCATAAGTGGCATACACGGCCCTCGAGCCTTTCACCATCACCCGTATTGTCCCATAACCGAGATCACACACATGCACAAGCTCACCGTCAAGAATACCCAATGCCGAGACCTCACACGACATGTCCGGCATCTTGCCGGCATCGCATACAGCATATCCCAGAACGCTACCCTTCGTGAACCAGACAACCCTCTTTCCGGGCGCTCCTGAAAGCATGTTGGTGCTCTTCGGCACCCATCCGTCAGTTCTTATGACTCGGGGAAGCGGGGCATCCCTCCATGTAGCCGGATCTGTCGCATCCCTGCGCACATTCTTTCCCGCCACAAATCGTCCACCTTTAAGCCGCTCTCCATACATCATCATCTCGGCGACATTCATATACCCTCCTCTTTTTGCCTTTGCAGAAAATCTTTCTTTTGCCATACCTTTTTTTCCGCAAAATTACCTACCTGTCATCCGCCGGACATGCCCTGAAAAACAAAAAAAGAGGTGCCTTTCGACACCTCTTCCCAATATTCAGCATTAAAAGCTCTTATCTTACCGCCACTTTGGACGAGATACCATCAACAGTCACCACATAGACACCGGCCGGCAGATCAATGCGGCTGCATGCGTAACCGGCGTACACAGTCTTGCCGTCGGCAGACACTACGGTTACCACGGTTTCGGCAGGAGCCTCTACCGATATGTACCCTTCATGTCCCTCTATTCTGACAGCACCGCCGTTCAGCACGACATCCTCTATACCCGAAGAGAGACGCGCCGTATTCGACATCGCCGACTCGCCGGTGTTGTAGACGGTGGTCACATTGTAATAGGATTCGTTGTTTCCGGCCGGATCGGTAAACACTGTGCCTGTGGCCGATGTATCCCCGATCCTGATCCCGTTGCGGTATACATTGAAGCCCTCGGTACGCATCTCGCTCAATCCTGTGGCACGTGTATAAGTGAGATCGTCGAACAGCAGCGCGAAACGGTTGCGGCTCACATAGCGGATCGCGAAATGACGTGTGCCTGCGGGAAGCTCATAGCTGCACTTGTTCCATATGCCGTTTGCCACTGTCTCGCTCTTCAGAAGAGTGAAATCCTCCGGTTCGTCACCCGTTGTGGAATACAATACCTCAAAACTTTCGGCACCATAGGTACCCACCGGACGGCGCACATAGAAGCTCAACTCCTGAGGAGCATCGCTCACATACAGCAGCGGCGATATAAGCCAGTCGTCATTGAACGGCTCCACATAACTTGACAGGGCGGTCCATGCAACCAGGCATTTGTTGCCGCTGCGGGGTTGCCATATCTCGGCGTCAACATCCACACCCGCGGCTCTCGGCTCCCATACCTGGAACGCCATCGGTGTACCCATATTGGGGAATTCCACACCTGAGATACCGCAAGGTATCAGTCCGTCATTATCCACCGTCTTGTAGTCGCCGAAATTATCGTATGCGAACGATTCATAATCGGTAAAGCTGTCTGTCACAGGTTCCGGCACAAGGCTCGGGGCGCTCCAGGCAAGTCTCACGCCATTCTCCTCATACCGTGCCTCAAGATCCGTCACCACAGGTTTATCGGGCTGTATGGCCGTGAGGCTGAACCTGCTGATATTGTTGGCCGGTATCTCATCCTGCCATTCACGCGGAATAGCTTCTATCTCCACATCAAGCTGATTGTTGATATGTTCCGGCAGCACTGCGAGGGGTAGGGTCAGCGTAGCTGTCTTTCCCGCGGCAAGCTTGTTGTCATAGCTTTTTGCACTTTCAGTCACACCGTTTACACGCATCTCCAGGTCGAAATCCACAGCTTCCTTGCCGTTGTTTTTCACCTCCACGGCATACTCATGAGTAATGCCTGCTTCAGGCGAAAGTTTGCCTGTCACGCGGTTGATCAATATGTCGTATACTGAGCGGTTGGCCACTTCAATATCGTCCACTATCACATAGGCGGCGCCGTTGGCAAGTATTCCGTCGAAAACTATCGCCACCCACGGTGCGTCGGCATACTCGGCAAGGTTTACAGAATACTCCTTCCATCCGCTTGAAAGCGAATTGACATCCGCACTGAACACTTCATTGTATTCCAGTTCATCGGTCGTTACAGAGACTTTCAGCGAGCCTCCCGTCACAGGATAATGGTACATATGGAATGTCAGCGTGGGTGCGTTCAGTCCGTCGAACACAAGTTTCGGGAGCTGCATGCGCGCCGATCCCGGCCTGCGCTCAGGCAATGCGGCCGAACATACGAACATGCCGCCGTCTGCGGCTGTCACATCTATGGAATTGATAAAGTCGGCCACACCCCAGTTCACATCACCTGTAAGTGGTCCGGAAATCCAGGGCAATGCTGTCACAATCCGGTTGGAAGCGGTCTCTACCATCGGCAGTTCATATGGAGGACCTACCACAAGACCTGTGCTCACAGCCTGGCTCTCCCCCGCTTCTGAAACGGCGGTAACGTAGAATGTGTAGAAATCCTGCACATTGCCACCCTGAGGCATTACGGTTATCTCGTTGCTCTCGGTAGTGTTTATGAGGTACAGCGAGTTGTCCTGAAGCTGATATACATTGTATTTCAGCGCATGGGGATCCACATATCCTCCATGCAGACCTTTTACAGGAGCGTCCCAGGAAAGTTCGGCCCTGAGATTGTCATATGTCGGAAGGGCGTCGAGATAGGGGATATGCACCGGCACATCCACACCTATCCATCCCGAAGCCTCGGCACGTCCACCCTCACCGTCGCCATTGCTTGCCACAACGGTGTAGGTATTTATACCATGGGTTGCCTCGGTGTCTGTCAGTACAGCCTGGCTTCCGGGAGCAAGCCCCTCAGCCGTGTCGGCAAGCGTACCGTCAGCCCTGTAAAGCCGTGCGCCGAGAGTGCCTGTAAGCAGTTCACCGTCAAGCGTCTCCACCGGCAGCGAGAAGCTCACGTCTGCCGTGAGGGCACCGCGGTCTCCACCGGTTACCTGCATGTTTACCACAGGTGCCGGGGCGGTCATTAGCGAACCACGGTCAAGGCCGATATTGCGCACAAGCATCATCATGCTGTTCGGAAGGCTCACGGCATGAAAACCGATATAGTAGCGCCCTGCGGAAGCCACCGGGAAACTTATCAGTCGGGATGCATATGAGGTATTGTTGAATTCAAAACGCTCCACCACCTGATGGGTAGAAGGATCCGGCGAAGTGCCGAAAGTCACCTCCAGTTCCTCGGGACACGACGCCAGACCGGCACGGTATTCAAACGTGAGATCCACCAGATTGGCGTCTGTGAGTTCTATCGCGGGGGTGAAAATGTAAGCGTCTTTCAGCGAACTGCCATAAGTGGTCACTTTAAGTGCGTTTTCATCCGCGTCGTAATACCAGGTGCCATCCTTTTCACCACCCGGGATACTGAACAGGCTGTACTCCTCCTCGGTAGGCCCGATGTGGAATGGCAGACGGTATATACCTACGAAAACGCGCCTTTCTGCACGGTTGACCCCGCTGCCGCCGGCCACGGCACAGACGGAATACAGGTTGAAACCGAATTCCGCATCATTGTCAGTGTAATCCAGCGCCGCTCCCGGAGCCGGATTTGTGATCGTATGTATGAGTTTTCCGTTTCTGTATATATCCACCCTGTCAAGAGATTTCAGTTCCGCACCCCCGAGTGTCGTTTCAGGAGCGGTGAAACCGATCTTCACAGAGAGGGCGCCGTCGGCATCGGGAACAAGCCGCAGATTTCCTGCAGGTGCGGGATCAGAGAGCTTTCCGCAGTCTGAGATAGTGATGTCATCGACAAACAGGCGCGACATATCTTTGTCGCTGACACAATGGAAACCGAAATACAGAGGCCCGTCGGCATCGGGGGCAAACTCTACCGAGAGGTTTTCTCCCTCGTTTTTTATAACTCTCCCCTCCATCAGCACCGTGGAAAGTCCTGAGGCTGTAGGTGCGTCGCCACACAACACCGCGAGCTTGTCGGGGTAGGACTGCGAGGCCGAACGGGTAAAGAATTCCATCCTGTACACATGTCCCTTCTCCCCTTCTATCACCGGCATTACCAGAATGTCATTTCCGGGCATGTCGCGTGAGAAATTGTAGCTTGCCGTGTTGTATTCCGTATCGTGGAACCATGTGTTTCCGTCTCTGTTGAGGTCAAGCACAGTCAGCAGGTCAAAATCCCCGGCATTCTCAAAACTGTTGCTGTAGGGAAGGGCAAGATGGGTTCCGGTGTTTACACGCACCTGATTGGAGCTTCCGCAAACCGCACCGTCGTAACATACCTGCAACGCATACAGATTGGTGGCGAACGTATCATCCAGGCGGTCGATGTATTCAGTAGCAGTCAGACCCTCGTCGATCACTTTACCGCCGCGCATCACATTGTAGCTGAGAAGAGACGGATCGAACCATCCTCCATGTTCTCCTGCGGAGGGAGCGCTCCATTCAAGTCTTACTGTCTCCGGATCAGTGGCTACAGCCTTGAGGTCTGTCACATCTGCCGGTGAATCTATGCCTGCGAAAGTGGTCACACGGCCGCGTGTTCCGTTGCCCGACGCATTTGAGAAACACACCTCGATCCTGTGCATTCCTTTCTCAAGCATTGTATCATGGCTTACCTTGGCGCCTGCGGTCACTTTCTGTTCCGTCAATTCCGTGTCATCCACATAAATATGCAGCGTCAGTTCACCTGCCAGCGGTTCACCTCCAACGGTAAGCGAAGGCGCGTCGCAGCTGACAACGGCTGCAAGTCCACCCTCCACAGGATAAGTTACCGCAAGATTCGCGGGGGCTGCCGGTGCCGACGGGTTCTCCACCGCGTCAGAACAGCTAAGTCCTACAAATTCCTCGTCATTCGGGAACCGTGTGGCTGTGGCGACAGCTCCGGTGGCGGGATCAATGGTAACAAGAGCTGCAACAACATCGTTGCATGCCGCCCAGTAGATAAGATTGTCTTTGGGGCTCCACGCACACGATTGCGAATACCGCGGCTCTATATTGGTCTGCGCCACTTCACGCACCACAGCGGCTGTCTCCGGATTCAGCTCCACGACAGCACCGAGATCGTTTACGGCATAGATGTGTCCGCGGGAATCGGAGCATAATGCGTAATAATGCTCGTCAAGCTCACCCACGGCGGTATAACGGTTCTCGATGGGATCGAAAACCGTAAGAGCATAGTAATCTGTTGAGCCGTCGTAGTTTATTGAATATATCTTGCGCGACGATGCGTCGTAGGTCATGTTGGTCGATACATCGTCGTAGGTAGGATTATCATAAGTGTAGCTGTCTACTTTTCCGGTAGCAAGATCCATACGGTAATTGACAAGCTTGTTTATATTGCCGTAAAAATCCTCGCAATAGCTGCCGTAGAAATAGCCGTCGGCACTCGTGCCAGCGATCGTACCGTTTCCGCTCACCTCGGGAAGAGCATGCAGAAGGGTTGTAGCACCATTTGAGGCGTCTATAGCATAGATGCCGGTACCGTTGCCGAATCCCCATGCCGAACTGTAGATCATCAGACCGGTGAGGGATGGAAGCCTGTCATCAGCCCTCTTTGCCTCCGGCATACCCCCTGGAGCCGTCACCTTACGCTGTGCCTTCATAGATGAGATACCGCACTCAGGGGCGTTTACCGCAGTTTTAGGCATATCCAGGCGATGGAAACCCATCACTGACAACGGTTGCCCTGGTGAACGGAGCATGAAACGCATATCTTCGGAAGCATAAGCCGCCACACATAGCGCGCAAAGACCTGTCGCCACCACACCCGGCAGTAGCGTCAGCTTCTTGAAATTTATCATAATATTCAAATTGGTAATCAGGCTAAAGAATGACAAATATTTACAATTGGAACGCATCAAAGATACTCATTATTTATCTAAATCCAAAACTGCCGTAAATATATTTCCATGTGGATTTCTTAATTTGACAGAAAACCGCTAACTTTGCCTCTGCAATAATTTATTTGTGGTTCTTAAATAAAGGTACTGCCTTTTGTTACAGTCATTTGTAACTGATTAAGGCCGACAAGTCTAATTGATTTTTTATATAAATTCCATAAAGGGTTTCTAAATATGGCAGACATCAAATGTATCGGTATTCTTACCTCTGGAGGAGACGCTCCGGGCATGAACGCCGCTATCCGCGCCGTCACCCGCTCGGCCATATTCAGCGGATTTAAAGTTAAAGGTATATACCGTGGATATCGCGGCCTCGTTACA
>CADFRV010000111.1 GCA_902836725.1 Muribaculaceae bacterium | reverse complement strand
TGAATGCGGCAGGAGGAGCCGGCATCGCGGGATCGTGTGTGATTTCTGTGATCTCTGTGATTTTCACAGGTTGTGACGGGGATGCCCATGCCGCAATGCATGTGCATGCAGCCACAACAAAAGTGTAGAATTTGTTCATATAACAGGTTTTATGTGATAAATGATTTGATATCGATAGGAGTAGTGCGCGCAAAGATACATTAATGTGCGCAAAGATACATTAAATAGTGTGAAGGTACAGAGGTGTGATTTTGGATTATTGTACTGATTGATCTTTCGATTGATCTTTCGGGCGGTTGCTGCGGTTGTTTTTTCTCGGTTTGCCGGATTTGTCGGAAGGGCGCGATCCCGCTCCCGGTTTGCCTGCTGCGCCCCGGTTGCGGCGGTTCCCGGTAGCATTCCCCCTGTTTTTACGGAATGGTTTCCCTTTCCCTCCCGGATTATAGGCAGGGGAGGGGCCCATCTCTTCGGGCAGCGGATTCTTGAGGATCTCATTGCCGAGGAACCGCTCTATCTGGCCGAACTTCATCTGTTCCTTTCCCCCGGCTACAAGGGTCACGGCGATACCTCCGGCATTGGCACGCGCCGTGCGGCCTATGCGGTGCACATAATCCTCGGCGCATCGGGGCACATCGTAATTTACTACCATAGCGATATCCTCGATGTCGATGCCTCGGGCCACGATGTCGGTGGCTATTAGGGCGTCGATGCGCCCGGCCTTGAAGTCGAGCATCACGTCGTCGCGCTGCTGCTGCTCAAGATCGGAATGCATTTCCCCTACCTTGAAGCGGTGGCGGCGCAGGATGCGGACGAGATCCTTTACCTTGAGTTTGGAAGACGCGAACACTATCACGCGCTGCTGTCTCACGTTGCGCAGCAGATGCTCGAGCAATGCAGGTTTCTGCCCCTCCCCGCAGATGTAGGCGCTCTGCTCTATCTTTTCGGCGGGTTTGCTCACGGCGATTTTCACTTCGGCGGGATCCCTGAGTATGGCTTTGGCCATCATTTTGATCTTAGGAGGCATCGTAGCCGAGAACATAAGTGTCTGCCGCTCCTTGGGAAGGAGTTTCACTATCTGCATTATGTCGTCGTAAAATCCCATGTCGAGCATGCGGTCGGCCTCGTCGAGAATAAAGAACGACACTTTCGACAGATCCACCACTCCGGTGTTGATATGCGCCAGAAGGCGCCCCGGGGTGGCGATTATCACATCCGCGCCGTTTTTGAGGCCGCGCTGCTGGCGTCCGAATTCCTCGCCCCCGGCGCCTCCGTAGACGGCCATGCTGCTTACCGGCATGTAGTAGGCGAATCCCTCCATCTGACGGTCGATCTGCTGTGCCAGTTCGCGTGTGGGCGCCATTATCACACAGTTTATGGCGTCGGTAGGATAGTCGCCATAGGTTATAAGATCTATTACGGGCAGGAGGTATGCCGCGGTTTTGCCGGTGCCTGTCTGGGCGATGGCTATGAGGTCGCGCCCTTCGAGGGCAAGGGGTATGGATTGTTCCTGAATAGGTGTGCACTGGTCGAAGTGCATGTCATATAATGCGTCAAGCAGGTCGTCGCTCAGGTCTAATTCTTCGAATCGCATCAGGGTGATGGTATGTTGCGTATGTGATAAATTTCCGCGAAATTACAGAAAAATAACGATTCGGGCAATTGTCGGAGATACAATAATTTGATTAACTTTGTCTGATCCCGACGTAATCCGTGCATGAATATGTGCGGTATGACATGTGGCAGTTTTGCTTTTTCAGGTGTTTACATAAATAACAGAATATGAAATTCAAATACCTTTTTACAGTTTTATTAGCAATGAATATGATAAATTCCGGTATATCTGCGCGGGACCTTCAGCTTCCGGCTCCTGGGCATAAATGCGGGACCACGCTTGACAAGGCGTTGCAGCTCCGCCGCAGTGTGCGCGATTTCAATCCTGATGCGCCGGTCGGCCGGCAGATGATGTCTGACCTTCTCTGGGCAGCCGCGGGTGTGAACCGTCCCGAAGAGGGGCGCCGCACGAATCCCACTGCGTTGAACAAGCAAGAGATCGACGTTTATGTTTTTACTGCCGATGGTGTGGCGCTGTATGATGCCGCATCAAATAGTCTTAGGAAAGTGGTATCGGGCGATCACCGCGCATTGGTGGCAGGCACGAAGGAATTCATGCAGGATTTTGTGCTTGATGCTCCTGTGTTGCTTGTTCTGGTGGGAGATACCGGCAAATTCGAGGGTGATCCGTCGCGTGCGGCGATGATGGCTATGGCAGATGCAGGTATCGTGAGCCAGAATATAAACCTCTTCTGTGCAGCCAACGGGCTTGCCACAGTGCCGCGTGCTACGATGGATGGAGAGGGGATACGTCAGCTTCTCTGTCTGGACGCGCATCAGATTCCTCTGCTCAACAATCCGGTCGGTTATCCCCGCTGATGATTTCAGTAGGTGTCGGGCAGTGAGGATGGAAGGCGGAATGCTCTGCGCAGGCAGAACACCACCAGATAACTGACTGCCGCGGCCACAGTGACCGGGAACAGAAAGTCGTATGCCTGTGCCATCTCCACTGTGATGAATATGGCCATGAACGGGGCACGTATGGCTCCCGCCATTACAGCTCCCATTCCGATGAAAGCGAAATCTGCCACCGGGAGTTGTGTGCCGAAACATGTGTTCGACAATTGGGCGAAGAAGAAACCTGCCACACATCCTGCCATCAGGGTAGGGGCGAAATCGCCGGCGACACCGCCGCCGCTGTTTGACGACGCGCATGCGAAAGCCTTCACGGCGATAATCGCCAAAGCCAGAAGAACCGGTGTCAGTGCGTAGTGGCCGTAACGGGCAAATAATCCATAGGAGGATATGGCTTCTGTATTACCTGCAAGAAGGTCGGACATGAAGCTGTATCCTTCGCCGTATAATGCCGGGAAGAGAAACACAAGTATGGCAAGCACAGATCCTGACAAAAGGTTTTTCCACCAGGGGTTTCCCATCGATGCATACCGCCGTTTCATTAAGGTCATAACCGACGAATAGTAGAAGGAGTATATGCCGCAGAAAAGGCCGAGCAGGATTACCGGCGGCATCAGGTGCCAGTCAAACGCCATCGTGGCATGAAATGGGAGATCGGTGGTGCATCCGCTCCATACATAAGAGGTGAGACCGGCAGTGACCGCCGCAAGTACAATAGCCATTATCGCCGGAGTGGACAATGTGATGGCGAGTACCTCGAGGGAGAAGAACACTCCACCCATGGGCGCCTTGAAGATTCCGGCGATTCCGGCGGCGGCGCCGCACGCGAGCATGATCCTCACCAGGGAGGAACGACCCCCGAACAGTCTCGCCAGATTGCTCCCTATCGCGGCGCCGGTATATGCGATAGGCCCTTCCGCCCCGGCAGATCCTCCGAAACCGAGTGTAATGGTGCTTGCCACCATCGGGGCATACGTGAGGTCGCCGTCCAGGCGGTATTGATGCAGGGCTATCGCGCGGTTGATCCGCTCCGTGCCGTGATAGATCTCCTTATGAAGTATATATCGCTGATAGATTCCGGTAAGCAATATGCCTGCCACCGGTGCCACCAGAAGTATCCAGTTGAAGCCATCCGGCCGCATGTGTGCGGTCACGCCATCGGAAACCCATCTGACGGATGTTTTAAGCAGGAAAGCCGCCGTGCCTGTGACAAGACCTGTGATGAAAGCCAGCATCATCATAAACACATACGGTGGTATGTGCCCGACATTGACGCCGGTACCCTTGCGTGTGTGTCCAGATTCTTGACCGCGGGAATACATGTGGTATCTTATAAGTTGAAAACGCTTATTTAAATTATAACGTTCCAGTCTCCCCAAGGTTTTAAATACGGTTTCTAAAAATTATGGAGATTGCCGGTTGGGATTGAGGGAGGAATTAGTTACCTTTGCATGGACTATATTATATGGGGGATGACTGCGGGAAGACCGCCGGTGTGTCATGCCCCCTGTTGCAGAAAAAAGACTTATGAACAGGATCCTTGAGAAGGAATATTTCTCTGAAAAAGTGGTGCGGCTTGTGGTGGAGGCACCGCTCATAGCGCGTGCCAGGAAACCGGGACATTTCGTGATCGTGATATGCGATGCAAAGGGTGAACGCATACCTCTGACGATTGCCGATGCCGACGAGGCGCGGGGCACTATAACTCTTGTGGTGCAGGCCGTGGGGGAATCTACCGCCGCGATATGCGCCAAAGAACCGGGTGACTCCCTGCACGATGTGGTCGGGCCCCTCGGCCGGGCCACCGACATACGCCATTATGGCACGGTGGTATGTTGTGGCGGCGGCGTGGGTGTGGCCCCCCTCCTTCCGATACTCAAGGCGATGAAAGCTGCGGGAAACCGTGTGGTGTCGATACTTGCGGCACGCACAAAGGATCTCGTGATACTTGAGGATCAGGTGCGCGAACATTCCGACGAGGTGATAATTATGACCGACGACGGATCCTATGGCAGCAAAGGTCTGGTTACCGACGGCCTCGAGGGGGTTCTTCAGCGCGAGCATGTGGATCTTGTATGTACCATAGGGCCTGCCGTGATGATGAAATTCGTGTCTCTGCTTACAAAGAAACATGAAGTGCCCACAATCTGCTCGCTGAATACGGTGATGGTCGACGGCACCGGTATGTGCGGTGCCTGCCGTGTGACTGTAGGAGGCAAGATGCGTTTCGTGTGTGTCGACGGTCCCGAGTTTGACGCGCATCAGGTAGATTTCGATGAGATGGTGCTGAGGCTCAGACCAGTGAACTGACGTTGTGCCATCTTCCAATAAAGTTTCCGATTAAGTAACAGTTCAAAATTATTTTAGTTACTTATTTTATGAATAAAGATACCATATCGCCGCGCGACGCACAATGGCGCGATGAACTGCGCAGATCGAGCACGGCAAAGGAGAGGACCTCAATACCCCGTGTGAAGATGGGGGAACTGGCGCCTGATTACCGTGTCACCTGCAACGAGGAAGTGAACCGTGGCCTGAGCCGCGAGGAGGCTGTGATGGAGGCGAAGCGTTGTCTTGACTGTCCTGACCCTCAGTGTGTCACCGGATGTCCTGTGAACGTAAATATCCCCGGCTTTATAAAAAATATAGAACGTGAGAACTTCCGCGACGCCGCCGTGGTGCTGAAAGAATCATCGGCTCTCCCTGCCGTATGCGGACGTGTGTGCCCCCAGGAGAGGCAGTGTGAGTCGAAATGCATCTACAACAAAATGAAGCGCGAGCCGGTGGCCATAGGCTATCTCGAACGTTTTGCCGCCGACAATGAGCGGCTGTCGGGAGAGGCGGTGCTTCCACCCTGCGATGCCCCGAAAGGGATGAAAATAGCGGTGGCGGGATCGGGACCGGCCTCACTCTCCTTTGCAGGAGAGATGGCGCGCCGCGGCTATGAGGTGCATGTGTTCGAGGCACTTCATGAGATCGGGGGAGTGCTGAAATACGGCATTCCGGAATTCCGTCTGCCCAATGAGGTGGTGGATGTGGAGATCCGCACATTGTCGGAAATGGGGGTGAAATTCGTCACCGACTGTGTGGTGGGGAAAACCATAGGTTATGACTATCTTGTGGAACAGGGATTCGCAGGGCTGTTCATTGCATCAGGTGCCGGATTGCCCCGTTTCATGGGCATACCTGGGGAGAACCTGGTGGGTGTGATGTCGAGCAACGAATACCTCACGCGTGTCAACCTTATGGGAGCCGGCCGCGAGGGGTGGTCTACTCCGGTCATACGGGGCAGGCGTGTGGCTGTGATCGGTGGTGGCAATACCGCCATGGATTCATGCCGCACGGCGCGCCGCATGGGGGCGGAAGAGGTGTATATCGTCTACCGCCGCAGCGAGGCTGAGATGCCGGCGCGTGTGGAGGAGGTGCGCCACGCCAAAGAGGAGGGTGTGGAGTTCCTCACTCTGTTCAATCCGGTGGAATATCTGGGTGATGCCGACGGGCGCGTTCGCGCCATGCGTCTTCAGCGCATGGAACTCGGCGAGCCGGATGTTTCGGGGCGCCGCTCGCCGGTGCCGGTGGAGGGGGATATCCGCGAGATAGAGGTGGATGAGGTGATAGTGAGTGTCGGCGTCTCTCCGAATCCTCTGATCCCCTCGGCCATTGCCGGTCTTGATGTGACCCGTCGCGGCACGCTTAGTGTGGACGAGGAGACGCTTGAGACCACCCTGCCGATGGTATTCGCCGGCGGCGACATAGTGCGTGGGGGTGCCACAGTGATACTCGCCATGGGGGACGGCAGGAAAGCAGCCGCAGCCATGGCTTCCAGACTTGAAAACAGATGAACTACAACAATCATATTTATTTATGGCTGATTTGAATATTGAGGAAGTCTATCGCGCCCAGATGGTGCTGAAAGATGTGGCGCGTCATCCGAAAATTATCGGACCTACCGCTTTGAGCGATACATGCAGTATATACCTCAAACCGGAGAACCTCCAGCACACCGGTTCGTTCAAACTGCGCGGCGCATATTACAAGATCTCGCAGCTCAGCGATGAGGAGAAGATGCGTGGCGTCATAGCGTGCTCCGCCGGCAACCACGCTCAGGGTGTGGCGCTCGGTGCCACCCATAACGGCATCAAATCGCTTATATGCCTTCCTGCCGGCGCGCCCATCTCTAAGATCGAGGCTACCAAGAAACTCGGTGCCGAGGTGTGCCTCGTGCCCGGAGTATACGACGATGCATATGCTAAAGCGCTTGAACTGCGCGACAAGCACGGATACACCTTCGTGCACCCCTTTGACGATCCTCTGGTGATCGCGGGGCAGGGTACCATCGGCCTTGAGATTCTCGAGGAGATGCCCGAGGTGGAAGCCATAGTGGTGCCTGTGGGTGGCGGAGGCCTCATCGCCGGGGTGGCCTTCACGGTAAAGACATTGCGTCCCGACATAAAGGTTTATGGTGTGCAGGCTGCCGGGGCAGCCTCCATGGCGGAGTCTCTGGCGCATGACAAGCGGGAGCATCTTCCCGGGGTAAAGACGATTGCCGACGGTATAGCCGTCAAGGAACCGGGTGCCAATACATTCGACCTGTGCAAACGCTATGTCGACAAGGTGGTTACCGTCAACGACGACGAGATAGCAGGCGCGATACTGTCGATTATCGAGAAACAGAAACTTGTGGCCGAGGGAGCCGGCGCAGCCGCAGTGGCAGCCGCTATGTATGGCAAACTCCCACTCGAAGGAAAGAAAGTGGTCTGCCTTGTGAGCGGCGGCAATATTGATGTGAACATGCTTAACCGCATCATCAACCGCGGTCTTGCCAAGAACGGACGCGTATGCCAGCTCGAGATAGAATTGCTTGACAAGCCGGGCACACTTTCCGCCGTGCTGAAAATCGTTGGTGACCAGGGTGGCAATATCCTGTCGGTAAACCACGAGCGTATAACCACCGCTACCGAAATCAACTCCTGTCTGCTCCATCTGGAGCTTGAGACACTCAATGACGGCCATATAGCCCGCATACGTGAGGCGATTGCCGGTGCCGGCTACAAAATCGTTTCCTGACTTCCGATTAAGAAATAAAGATATTGCGATGAAGTGCCGCTCCTGAATCCGGGGCGGCACTTCTTGTTTTCTGCTGTGGGGAACGGCACGCGGATACCGACCGCTATGAACAGATACTCATTTTTTGTGAAAGGTGAACTATCCGGTGCGGAGCATGTTGTTTATAATGAGCGACGCCGATAACGCCGCTGAACCGAATATGTGTGAAAAGCATATATAAACAACGA